>JAWLAO010000003.1:0-300000 GCA_041395445.1 Gammaproteobacteria bacterium
ACTTTTGGGACACAAAAGACTGGAAACGACCATGGTTTACACCCATGTGGTGCGTGAATTAAGCCAGAAAAACCGTTTTAGTCCGTTGGATTATTTGTAATTTAGAAACAAATCTCTCTCGATAAGGAAGCATTATCGAGTATTGAATTAAATCACGGTGGATTGAGGGGATACTTCGGCTATGCTCAGTATGACAATGTTATTTTTTACCCTTTATATTTCTCTGCACCTCTGCGTCTCTGCGAGAGTCATATATCTGTTGTTAAACAACAATGCTATAAAACTATGTTATCATTACCAATATTCAAGTATTTCTGAGAGTCATAAAATGCAGGTTTCAAGATTTCTAATATTGACAGCTTTAATCGCCCATTCCTTTTGTTTTGCAGGCGATCGGGTGACAGGAAAATCATTCGTCACTCGCTCTCCAGTTATTGCACAAAATGGTATGGCGGCCACATCACAACCTTTAGCAACTCAGGTTGCTCTGGATATTCTGAAATCGGGTGGAAATGCGATTGATGCGGCAATTGCAGCGAATGCCATGTTGGGATTGGTTGAACCCACAGGCAATGGCATCGGTGGAGATTTGTTTGCTATCGTTTGGGATGCGAAAACACAAAAACTTTATGGTCTCAACGGTTCTGGACGGTCGCCAAAATCCTTGTCCAGAGAATGGTTTATTGAAAATGATTATAACAAAATTCCCTCACATGGACCTTTGCCGGTTTCAGTTCCGGGAGCTGTTGACGGTTGGTTTATGTTGCATGATAAATTCGGCAAGTTGCCGATGAAAAAAGTTTTGCAACCTACCATTGATTATGCTGAAAACGGAGCTCCTATTTCTCAGTTGATTGCTTATTACTGGAACTTATCTGTTCCGAAACTAAACAAATATCCCGGCTTTACGGAACAATTCACCATCAATGGCAAAGCCCCAAGAGAAGGAGAAATCTGGAAAAGCCCCAATCTTGCAAACACACTCAAGGCTATTTCAAAAGACGGAAGAGATGCTTTTTACAAAGGCAAAATTGCCAAAACTATTGCAAAATACATGCAGGAAAACGGTGGCTTTCTCAGTTACGAAGACTTATCAAACCATAAAGGAGAATGGGTTGAACCAGTCAGTACCAACTATCGAGGTTATGATGTCTGGGAGTTACCTCCAAACGGTCAAGGAATTGCGGCTTTGCAAATTCTCAATATTCTAGAGCAATCTGATATTGGTAAAATGCAACTGGATTCAGCGGAATATATTCATCTTTTTACCGAAGCCAAGAAACTCGCTTTTGAAGACCGTGCCAAGTTTTATGCAGACCCTGACTTTAGCCAAATACCGGTTCAACAACTAATTTCAAAATCTTATGCCAAGCAAAGAGCCAAATTGATTGATTTAAACAAAGCCGGCAAAAATTATCCTGCTGGTAATCCGGCACTGGAACACGGAGACACTATTTATCTGACAGTTGCAGACAAAGACGGCAATATGGTTTCCTTGATTCAAAGCAATTATCGCGGTATGGGTTCAGGTATGACTCCGCCGGGATTGGGCTTTATTTTACAAGACCGTGGAGAAATGTTTACGCTGGAAGAAAATCATTACAATAGCTTTGAAGGTGGCAAAAGACCTTTTCACACCATTATTCCGGCTTTTATCACAAAAGATGATAAACCGTGGATGAGTTTTGGTTTGATGGGTGGAGCGATGCAGCCTCAAGGTCATGCTCAAATTGTGGTTAATATGATTGATTTTGGCATGGATGTGCAAGAAGCCGGCGATGCTTGGAGAATTCATCACACCGGCTCATCCGAACCAACCGGAGAAAAAATGACTGACGGCGGCATTCTTAACCTTGAGTCCGGTTTTTCATATTCAACCATTCGTCAACTCATGCGAATGGGTCATAATATTCAGTTTGCCAATGGTCCGTACGGCGGTTATCAAGCGATTCAGCTCAAAGATGGCGTTTATTGGGGAGCTTCTGAATCACGAAAAGATGGACAAGCGGCTGGTTATTGATTCTCTCTTAAACCAACTTTACTATTCAAATCTAGTATTTCAATGACAATATCTTTCGCTGAATGTTTATTTCTCAACTTTTGTCGAGTAAAATCCTTCTTTTTTGTTGTATTCAATCATGTTGATATTTGAGCAATCCAGAGTAGGGCGACATGCCTCTGCACAAACACCGGAAACATCATCTAATGCCTTACAAATTCCCGAAGCATTAGAAAGAAAAACAAAACTAGGACTTCCTGAAGCATCCGAGCTTGATGTTATCCGGCATTACACACGATTGAGTCAAAAGAATTTTTCCATTGATACAAACTTTTATCCTTTGGGTTCATGCACCATGAAGTACAACCCAAGGGTTTGTAATTCGCTTGCACTTAACGATGGGTTTTTAAATGCTCATCCGCATACTCCTGATGAACACATTCAGGGAACATTGTCGTGCATGTTTCATTTACAGGAGATTTTACAAGAAGTCACCGGAATGAAGGCGGTTTCTTTAACACCGATGGCGGGGGCTCAAGGTGAGTTTTCTGGAATTGCCATGATAAAAGCCTATCACGATGGCCGACAAGATTTTGAACGCAATGAAATCATTGTTCCCGATGCCGCTCATGGAACCAACCCGGCGACAGCCATCATGTGTGGTTATAAAGTGGTTGAAATCCGAACCAACCGTGACGGAAATATCAACCTACACGATTTAGAACCATTACTGAGTGAAAAAACCGCAGGAATAATGCTAACCAACCCATCCACGCTGGGTGTTTTTGAGCCAAACATTAAAGAAATTGCCAATATGGTTCATGAAGCCGGTGGTTTACTTTATTACGACGGAGCTAATTTGAACGCTATTCTAGGCAAGGTTCGTCCCGGAGATATGGATTTTGATGTGATTCACATGAATTTGCACAAAACATTTTCCACCCCTCACGGCGGCGGTGGTCCGGGTTCCGGAGCCATAGGAGTCGGAAGAAGATTGGTTCCTTATATGCCAACACCTTTTGTTGGCAAATCCGAACATGGTTATCACTATGTTGATGAAAAACAAGCCCCCAAATCCATTGGTAAACTTTCGGCTTTTGCCGGAAATGTCGGAGTGAACTTACGTGCTTATATTTATGCTTTGCTTTTGGGCAAACAAGGAATGCCAAGAATTGCCGAGTTTGCCACTTTGAATGCCAATTATTTGATGAAACAACTGGAAAAGGTTGGTTTTGAGTTAGCCTTCCCAAAACGTCGTGCCAGCCATGAATTTATTGTCACCTTGAAAAAGCAATCCAAAGATTTAAACTTGACGGCTACCGATGTTGCAAAACGCCTGCTAGACTATGGAATGCACGCACCAACGATTTATTTTCCTCTTTTGGTTGCCGAATGTATGTTGATTGAACCAACTGAAACAGAATCGAAACAAACCATTGACCGCTTTGTTGAAGCGATGTCCGACATTCTGAAACAAGCTGAATCAGACATTGAAACCATCAAGCAAGCACCTCATACCGCACCGAACCGTCGTCTGGACGATGCTAAAGCAGTGAAACAACCAAACTTGGTATGGAGGAATCCGGCTCAATAACATGGCGGATAGTCAGCGACGAGGAATTAAGCAAATAATCAATGCCGGCAAGTGGTCCATGCAAGGTTTGCACGCAGCATTTAAACACGAAGCGTCGTTTCGTTTAGAGGTTTATTTAGCTGTTCTATTAATTCCGATAGCGATTTATTTTTCAAAATCTCCGATGCAGTTATTGTTGATGTTAGGGACTGTTCTTGTTGTTTTGTTGGTTGAAATTTTAAACTCGGCAATCGAAGCTGTTGTCGACATGGTGTGTGGAGAAGAACGTCATGAGTTGGCAAAAAGAGCCAAAGATATGGGCTCGGCTGCAGTATTCTTGGCTCAAATGCTGGTTTTGGCAAGTTGGGGAACTATTTTCTACATAAACTATGTCTGATAAAACCATCATTCGATGTCAATGGTGCGAAGGAGATGCTGTTGACGAGCATTATCATGACACTCAATGGGGCGTGCCAATTTATGATGATGTCACCTGGTTTAAATTTCTAACTCTCGAGGGTGCTCAAGCCGGTCTCAGCTGGAGAACCATAGTGCATAAAATCAGTGGTTACGAGATCGCTTTCCATCATTTCGATATTGATAAAGTGGCTCAAATGAGTGATTCTGAATTGGAACTGTTAAGAGAAGACACAAATATTATTCGCAATCGCCTGAAAATATATTCCACCCGCAACAATGCACAACAAATAAAAAAGATTCAAAAGGAGTTTGGCTCTTTTAATCAATACTTATGGAACTTCGTAGGCGGAAGTCCGATTCAGAACAAACATCAAGCGCTTTCCGAGATTCCGGGAAAAACAAACATTTCAGATGCGATGAGCAAAGATTTGAAAAAAAGAGGGTTTAAATTCGTTGGCTCAACCATTTGCTACGCTTTGATGCAAGCCGGAGGATTGGTAAATGATCATGTACAAAATTGTTTTCGTCATAATGATCTGGCATAAAAAAAGCCATGCTTAAAACATGGCTTTTAAGGGAGGTAATATTATTGTTTTTGGTTAAAGGGCAACTTAACCTGCAATAACAATAACATAGAGAATGTTTATAATGCAAAATATTATATTGTTTTTTGTTAAAAAAAACGATTTTTCCCCTTTTTATAAGAAAAACACCTCGTTTTAAGCTATATTGTCGCTCCAAGCTCTCAGTCACAAGTATTTTTTAATGACTCCAGAACGTTTTTCAAAAATCAAAGAAGTCCTCCAAAAAAGACAAACAGATCTCACTGTAATCATGGATCATGTGCACAAGCCACATAATTTTAATGCAATTATCAGAACCTGCGATGCCGTTGGAATTCAGGATGTTCATTATGTTCCGGTCAAAGATGGCTTCAGACAATTAAATTACTTTGCCAAAGGCTCACAAAAGTGGGTTGAAGCGCATAGATATGAATCCTTTTCACAAGCCGCTGAACAATTTCAAAATAAAAACTACCAATTATTAGCCGCTCACTTTTCAGATCAAGCTGTGGATTATCGCACGATTGATTACACGAAGCCGACCGCGATTGTCATGGGAACAGAGTTGGAAGGAATTTCTGAAGAAACCGCTCAAGTTGTTGATAAACACATTATTGTTCCCATGCAAGGAATGGTTGCCTCCTTAAACGTCTCAGTTGCTTCAGCAATCATTCTTTTTGAAGCTCAAAAGCAGCGACAAAATGCCGGAATGTACGAAGACAGGTCTCTTTCAGAGGAAAGGTACAAAAATTTGTTATTCGAGTGGAGTTATCCCAAAATTGCCAAAACCTTTCGAGACAAAAACTCACCTTATCCTGAGCTGGATGAAGACGGTTTTATCATATAAATTTTAAATATCGTTAAAAATAACCTATATTTATGAAACATTAATGCCTGATTTGCTAAAATCTCCCCTCTGCATAAACCATAAAAATCAAGGCATGATTAAACACTTACAAGAATTATTGGAAAAAGCACTTGAAGATTTAAAAAGAAACGGAGAGTTTCCCAAAGATTTATCTCCTGAAATTATCTTTGAGCGTACAAAAAGTAAAGAGCATGGGGATTTTGCCACCAATCTCGCCCTCACTTTAGCAAAACCATTAAAAAAATCTCCCAGAGACATTGCTCAATTACTAACAGATAATCTGATTGAGTCTTTACATGTGAGTAAGGTTGAAGTCGCCGGGCCCGGGTTTATTAATTTTTTCCTGACAGAAAATTGTCGCAGACAAGTTATTAAGCAAATCATCAAACAAGGTGACGAGTTTGGAGACAATGCCTATGGAAAAAACAAAAAAATCACTGTTGAGTTTGTATCTGCCAACCCAACCGGTCCTTTGCATGTCGGTCATGGAAGAGGAGCTGCTTATGGCGCTTCTTTAAGCAACATTTTAGAAAAGTGTGGCTATAATGTTCAGCGCGAATACTATGTCAACGACAATGGCAGACAGATGGATATCCTGGCAACTTCTGTATGGCTGCGATACGTTGAACTCTGCGGACAACCGGTGGTTTTCCCTGACAATGGATATCAGGGAGATTATATTGTCGATATTGCCCGTATTGTCAGAAAAAAATATGGAGATAAATTTTTACACACCAGTCACGAAATTTATGAAGGTGTCCCTGCTGACGAGAAAAGCGGCGGAGACAAAGAAACCCATATTGATGGTTTGATTTCCAATACAAAAAGTTTGCTTGGAAAAAAAGACTACAACAAAGTTTTCCAAATTGCTCTCAACGATATTCTTTCGGGAATCAAACAAGACCTTTCAAAGTTTAATGTCAATTATGATTCCTGGTTTTCAGAAAAACTATTGCACAGTGGTGATACCGTAGATAGAGCCTTGAAAATATTGAAAGATAACAACTATCTCTACGAGAAAGATGGCGCCATCTGGTTTATGGCAACTCACTTCGGTGATGACTTGGATCGGGTTGTCATTCGCGAAAATGGTCAAAAAACCTACTTTGCATCTGATGTGGCTTATTTACTGAATAAGTTTGAGCGTGGTTTTGAGGGAGCTTTATATCTTTTTGGTGCAGATCATCACGGTTATATTGCCCGTATGAAAGCAGCAGCCAAAGGTCTTGGAATCAACCCTGATGATATTGAAATTGTATTAACACAATTTGCGAACCTAATCGAACATGGTGAAAAGGTGCAAATGGGAACTCGTTCAGGCAAGTTTGTGACTTTGTCACAACTAATTGATGATGTTGGCGTTGATGCGGCACGTTTTTTCTATGTCATGCGCAGCCATGATCAGCATCTTGATTTCGATTTGGATTTGGCAAAATCACAAAGTAACGAAAACCCTGTTTATTACATTCAATATGCCCATGCTCGTATATGCCGAGTGTTTGAAAAACTGGAACAGGAAGCTCTACAATACAATCAGGAAATCGGATTGGCAAGCTTAAACCTGCTTGACAACGACTCAGAGCATGACTTAACTCGATTGTTATCATCATATCCGGAAATACTGACGGCTTCAGCCAGAACTCGCTCACCTCATGTGCTGGCAAACTATTTAAGAGAGCTTGCTCAAAGTTTTCATAGTTATTATAACGAACACAAAATCGGCAAACTTGATGATGAGTCCCTCAGAAACGCCCGACTTTGTTTAGCTAAGGCGGTTAAAGTTATCATTGCCAATGGATTGAAAATGCTCGGCGCGTCCGCTCCTGAGTCAATGTTTTCTGAAGACAAAGATTAAATAATGACAACCAAGAAAAAAATAACTAAGAAGAAAACCAAAAAAAGAGTCGCCGGTCGAGCAGCTCCTAAAAAAAGGTTGCCTGTCTGGTCAATTTTGTTGATTGGTATGTTGGGCGGATTAGCGGTAGCAATCACCGCCTATGTCAAAGGCTGGGTTCCGAAAATCGAATCTGTGCAACCGGAAATTACTATAAACACCGGAAAAGAATCAGAAATCGAAGATATTAGCGAACAGGTAACCATCAAGCCTAAACAGGATTATGTATTCTACGAAACACTTCAGGAAATGGAAGTCGTTGTTGATGACAACGAACTGGCTGTTAAAATTGATGAAACGCCAACCAATTATGTTTTGCAGATTGGTGCATTTAAAAACCTTAGCGATGCCGAGGAAATGAAGGCGCAGGTTGCATTTGCAGGAATCAGCACAAACATTCAGGAAACAGAAATAAAAGGAGTCAAATGGCATCGTGTCAGAACAAACCCCTATGCAGGGGCTCGAAAAGCTGATATGGTACTGAAGGAACTCAAGCGAAATGGATTTAAAGCAATCGTATTGGAAGACTCAAAACCGGAAACATAAGAGGATCAAAACCATGAAAAAGATTCTGATATTTTTATTAGCAACGGAATTCTCGCAAGTATTCGCTTTGCCCGAAATTAAACAAGCATACACCTTGCCGGAAACCGACATTTCCCTAGAGGTTGCCAAGGCTTCTCAATATACCGGCAAAGATCAACCTTTTGTTTTTGCCGCACAAACTGAAATTAGTGATTTATATGTTTCCGGCGATAAAGGCTTAGGCGGACAGTGGGATCAGATTGATAATGAAACTTGGGTTTGGAGACTGAAAGTCCAATCTAAAAATGCCAAGTCTCTTGGGTTTGGGTTTTATGATTTCTATTTGCCACCGACAGCAAGTTTGTCATTTTATAACAAAAGTGGTGTTTTGGTCAAAGGGCCATTTGACGAAAAGAAAAACAAAGATCACAAGCAATTCTGGCCCGGGCCAATAATTGGCGATACGGTAACTGTAGAATTAACTGTAGATGACGAATACAGAGATCAGGTTAGTTTTTCTATTGATAAAATTGCCCGTGGATTCCGAGCTATTTGGGAACAACCAGACTTTCTAAAAAAATCAAACACTAATAAATTCTGGGAAACAGAAGATTACAATGTCAAAAGTGGTAGTTGTAATGTCGATGTCGTTTGTAGTGAAGGCGATGAATGGCGAGACCAAATTCGCTCAGTAGCTCGATATGTTATTAATGGATCAGGACTCTGTACTGGTCAGCTTGTGAATAACACAAACAATGATGGAGACCCTTTGTTTTTAACTGCAAATCATTGTGGTTTTAACGCTCAAAATGCTGCTTCCATCAATATCTGGTGGAACTACGAGTCACCAACATGTAGAACTCCCAATTCGATATCTAGTGGAACAGCCATTCCGACATCTGGCTTTAATGACACTCAGTCTGGTGCTACTTTTCTAGCAAGTAGCTCAGCTAGTGACTTTTCACTTTTAAGATTGGATGAGCAACCTGACCCCAGCTATAATGTTTTTTATTCGGGTTGGGACAGGACCAACAATGTACCTACTTCAGCTACAGGAATACATCACCCAAGTGGTCACGCTAAAAGAATAAGTCATGATTATGACTCAACTATCACAAGTGACTATGAACCCTCACCAAGCGGAGACACCTCTACTCATATAAAAGTGGTGGATTGGGATGTTGGTACTACAGAAGGCGGATCATCGGGTTCCGGGTTATGGAACCAAAATAAGCTGTTAGTTGGTCAACTACACGGAGGATGGGCTGCTTGTGGGAATGATGACTCCGACTATTATGGACGACTTTATAGATCATGGACCGGAGGTGGAACATCTTCAACTAGGCTTAAGGACTGGCTGGACCCAGGAAATACCGGAGCTCAAACACTTCAAGGACTAGGTGCTTGTCCGACCATGACGGCAAGTATTTCTCACACATTTGCGGAAGGTGTTGTTGGTGTTGAACAAGAATATATCGCCAATGTTTCCGGTGGTGAAGCACCTTATAGCTACTCTTGGGACATCAATGGCGATGATGTTTCTGATGGTTCCAACTCATCAATTATTGTTACACACGCTCAACCATTTATTGGAGATGTTGTCGTTAATATCACCGATGCCAACGGTTGTCCGGTAGCCGCCAGTATGAATGCCCATATTGTCGCACCTAACCACATCTTATCAGAGACTGGTAACAAGGTTCAGATGTGTGGAAACGGTGATAGCAAAATTGACCCGGGTGAGCGTTGGAAGGTTCCTGTAACCATCGCTAGCAGTGGTTTTTCTCTGGATGCTGAAAGCGTCTATGTCGCTTTTAAGAAGTCATCACCAAATACCGGCTTTGAAGCGGTTGATAGTGATATTTACGGCAACCAGATAGGAGCTTGTGACAGGCAGTTTATTGATATTTCATCCTCTGGAACCTCATTGACTTTTGTACCGGTGACGAGCAACTATTCGGCTAATGACGAAGGTGTTGCATCCGTCAGCCTTTCTCAGTCTTTTAATTTATATGGGAACATTATAAGCAGCCTCTATCTAAGTAGTAATGGTTATATTTCAACCGACTCATCCGAAAGTGGCTTTGATTTTAGCAATGATTGTCCAATACCGGCATTACCCAGCAATATAAGTGAAGGAGTATCAACACGTGCAAGATTAATGCCTCTGCATGACGACTTGGTCGTTGGTGGTTTATATCATCAACATTTTAATGTTTGTCCAAGGCAATCTGAACTTGGAAGTGATTTACCCTGTGATGTCTTTATGTACGATAATGTTGAACTTTGGGAAAACAACACCAGTCCTTTTGCCTTTGAAGCGATACTTTATCCAACAGTCAATCAATGGGTTTATCAATATGAGGGAACTGGTTTTAATCCGGAAACCTCAACTGTTGGACAACAAAGCGATTCAGCAAGTGATGGATTAAGCTACTCTTGTAATAGCAACAACATCAATAATCAACAAGCCGTTTGCACCTATCATAAAAACAACTTGCCCGGAAGTAATAATGATTTAACCTTCTATAATCTTGAAACTCCGGTTCTTTCATTGGGGGATTTAGCCGTTGGAGAAAGCAAAACGGTCGATGTAGAGTTTAGCGTCAATCAAAATACAGAATGTGGCTCTCCATTAGGTATAAAGCTTGATGCGGTTGTTCACAAAAATGGTTTTGCAGAAATTAATGAAAGCATTCTTTCCACAACTGTTGGTAATAATGGCAGTTGTTCAGTTGTAAACAGTTGCTCACCAACGAGCGCAAATACAGTAGAACCTACCAGTGGACACTGGATTAACTATAATCGTGCTGGAAATGGGTTTGATATGTATAAAATTGAAAGAAGCACACATGATGAAATGATTTATATTCATTACACAGGAAAGGATGACGGTTATCCTGTTTGGTACATAACCGGTGGAGACAATCTTATGACCAATAATCAGGCAACCAGTAACATTTTACATGTTAATTATGTTGGTGGCTTTGATAGCGGACAACAAATCGTTCAAACTGTTGGTCAATCCACAACTTCTTATATTGATGAAAACAATGCTGTTATGACTAGAGTTCTCAATGGAAAATATAGTGCTGAACTTATACGTATGTATGGTTTTGGTGGAACACCCACCACACAACATACTGGACACTGGTTTAATCCTTCTGACTCCGGCTGGGGTTTATCAATTGGTACTCAAGGTATTAGCGAAGTAATTCTTTCTTATCTATATGACAATAATGGACAGCCTTACTGGATGATTGGTGCCGGTGAGAATGAACCTATAGAAGATATCGACTTATTATATGTGCGATCATTTTGCCCACATTGTCCAAAAATCGAAACAGAGTTTAGTGAGCAGGGCTCTATCAGAATCAACTATGATGTAGCACCAACTCCACCAAATAAACCAACCGGAACAATTGAAAGCATGCTTATTAACATAGACAACTCTGTTAATCCTAGCCAATGGAACAGAGCTAATGCTCCTATTCGGATGATTACTCCTCCTGTCGATCAATAAACCTAAAAACTCGCAGAAGCATCAAACTTCTGCGAGTTTATTTTTCCATAGTTCATAAGATAAACATTGCCAAAGGAGCAAATATTCGCTTTCTTTGGTATTCTCATCAGGGCTTTTCAATACTTTGTTCAAAGCCTTGGTATCAATAATGTCGCTCCAGGTCGAGTTTTTATCTGTTACGACTTGCTGAACAAAGTCAAATTCTTTTTCCATAACTCCTTTGATAAACAACGGTGAAAGAGTGGAAAGCTTTTTTCGGTTAAGAATGCTATCCGGCAAAAGTCCTTTTCCTGCTTTAGTGATAAGCGCTTTTCTTTTATCTGTTTCTCCCAATAACCAAGCCGGTAATTTCATCATGAAATCTACAATTCTTCGATCTCTGAAAGGATGCCTGATAAATACATTCTCTTTAAAAGCATATTCGTTTTCCAACCATGAAGATTGAGCTGTTGACATTCCATAAACCAATGCGAATTGTTGAGGGTGAGGATGTTGGATTTTTGTATAACTCTCAAATTCTTTTTTCAGTTCACCGTAGCTATCATGTGTCATCCAACGACTTCCTACTATTCCTGTTTTCTTGCTCCATTTTGCCGGAGCTATTTGTTGGAGAGACTTTCTGGCTCCAAAGCCTTTCAGGACTTGATAAAAAGACCTTATCGCCATTATTGGAGAATGTTTAATTTGGTCAATCAACCAATAAATCGAGCCTGAATAAAGATGATCGGCAAAAACACCAGTTAGCAACAACTGAACATTCTGACTTTGGGCTCGTTGATAGATCACTGTTTTCAAATGTCTGTATGGATTGCTGACTGGTGAGTTTAAACTAATATTCCATTCAGGCTTTAATGGCCAGTAGCTTTCTCCCACAAATGTGTTCATATCGAACCCCATGTTTCGCATACTATCAATCCAAGTTTTTTCATCGGCTTGTGGCATATTGGGAAAAAGATAGGAGTAGGTAGTAACTTTTTTTCCTGTTTTAACACTATTGGCTGCGACAAAAGTTGAGTCCATGCCACCGCTGAGTGTAATGCCAATACGCTGATGGTTTTTTGTTTGTAATCGAATGACATCTTGCATCAACTGCAATAAATGATTTGCAGCAATATTTATGTCGCTGTGTTTGAAATCCACATCAACCGAGGGTTGATAATAGTTGACCTCTTGAACTTTGTCATTTTCAACCTCAAGAAGTTTTCTTGGCGACAGTTGTTTAATTTCACTAAAAAAGCTTCCCTCACTTTGTGGCTGTGTGAGTGCAAAATAATGCAATAGGCGTTTATGGTTGATTGAGTTGTTTTGTTTGTTAAGTAATGGTTCGGGGAAATCGCTAAGTCGGATTTCATTCTCTTCAATGACATAATTAACCAGAAAATCACCGAGAATATCACTAAAAGCACAACTCCTTCCCGAATTTAACTCATAGTGGAAGATAATAAATGAACCATATAAGTCAGCCAGTGAATCATATCGCTTACGTTTTATTTTTGAGTTTACAAACTCTGCCGGACTCAAGTTTCCGTTATCCATGTCCAGAAAACCATAAAAAACTGTTATTGAGTTTTCATTAACAAAATAACTCAGTAGCTCTTTGCAATGAACAATAAACTTGAAGCGTTTTTGCGAATTTGTGAGTTTCTTTGAAAAGAGTTCTAATCCATGTTTGTCTGTAATCAGCAGCACTAATCGACAACCATTTTGGTATTGAAAAAGCCCTTGTTTTGAACCTTTTGAATGATATCAATAATGTTTTCTTCTTCAGTCAATGGACCGATGCGAACACGGTAAAGTGGACCTTGTGCTAAAGTATCAGAAACATAAACTGGCAATAGAACCAATTTGCTTAAATCGGATGCAATATCCAGAGCTTTGGTTTTATCTGAAAAGGCACCAACCTGTAAATATTTATACTCTTTGTCTTCCGGCCGGGTTGGTTGTTTCTCCGGTTTGCTTGCAAACTGCACTCCTGGAGATTGCAAAAGTTTTATTCTGACGTTCGCCAGTCCTTTAGTATCGTAATCTAGTGCTTTGGCAGCAGCCCAGGAAAGGTCAATGATTCGCTTGCTTTTGAAAGGCCCTCGATCATTCACTCGAACCACGACTTTTTTGTTATTATCTAGATTGGTGACTTCAACATAGCTGGGAAGCGGAAGAGTTCGGTGTGCCGCTGTGAGTTTGTACATATCAAAGGTTTCCATGTTAGATGTCTTGTGACCATGAAACTTTTTTCCGTACCATGATGCCGTTCCGGTTTGCTCAAACTCATGACTGGCATCTTCAAGATGATATGTTTTTCCAAAAACCACATAAGGCGAATGGTTGCCATAGCGACTTTTAGGTTCGGGTTTGATTTCCCATTGTTGCAAAGATGTTATATCGAGACTTTGATTGCTCGGAGCAGTATCTTGTTTAATTGAATAACGCCCATGATTGGTTTTTTTAACAACCTCTTTCTTTTCAGAACAACCGGTTATTAAAACCAGAATTAGAATCACATAAAACTTTTTCATGCCGAAATTATAATACTTCTGATAAATTGAGCAAGTACAGTCAATTCTTCACTAAAATAAATAATTGAAAGATGCGTGGTAATTTCTTCCGGCAGCTTCCAAACCGGAAGCATGCTCACGATATTTTTTATCGAAAATATTTTCCAGCCCCAGTCTTATATTAGCACCCGAGTTTAACTTCCATGTTGAGTATAAATTGTATGTTACAAAACCGCCGGTTCCAAACGGATTGATTCTTGGATCGCTGATATCTCTGCCGCTCAATCGGTTCTGTGTGTCTGCAAAAATAATTTTAGGGTTAATCGTCCACTTGTTTGAAAGGTGTTTTTTATATCCAATGTAACCATTTAATGGAGGTATTCTATCTGCCGGTTCTGTGAGAAGCTCACTTTTTTCTTCGCCCCAGGTGTAATTTAGTACCGCATCCAATTCAGAGTCATCAGCAAATCTGTAATTAAGATGGCTTTCTAAGCCATAAAGTCGAACATCATTTAAGTTTTGTGACTGAACGATAATCTGACCTGATTCTGTTAATTCACCAGTTTCTACACTAGCTATTTTATCGTCATATTGTGAATAAAAAACAGCTAAGTCAACTGTCCAATCTGTAGAAAAGTGTTTTATACCAAAATCTATTGTGTGTACGGTTTCCGGCTTCACATCGTTGTTAATGACATTAAAACGATTACCTGGGCGATCCCCGACTTGTCCTAAATCAAAAATATTAGGTGGTCGAAAACCTCGTCCTAGATTGGCAAACAACCTGTTTTTGCCATCTAAATAATACAACCACCCCAAATGCCAGGTTAAATCATCTAACTTTAAAACATCTTCGCTAGTAGAACTGCTGTTCAAATCGATTGAATAATCACTGTAACGTAATCCAAAAACGATATCCTGATGCTCGAAGTATCTGGTTGCATCAACAAAAACTCCCCAATGACGCATGTTTGAGTCATCAGGAAATCTTGGCTCTTGAGTTGTTAGTTCGCCTTCTGATAGTTTCTGTTTTGCACTATTTATGGTGTCTGAATAAAAATCTAACCCATAGACAAAATCCAAATGATTTACTTTTTTTGTAAATGCACTCTGAAAAGAAATTTGAGAGCTTTGATTCTGTTCATAGGTTGTTGCGTCAGAACCATAAGAAACCTTTTCTCTATAATCCTTAATTCTTTGCCAGGCAATATTATATGATGCTGTATCATAAACATTGGTAGGACTCAGGTCATCCAGTGTTAAATGTGTAAATTGACGTTCGTTTGGAGAAAACAAAAACAGAGATGAGTCCGGTTCTGCTTGACCAAACCCGGCAACCAGACTATCAACTCTTGGTGTTGATGGTTGATTCAAGTATTGCATGTTTAATTTGATGCTTTTTGAATCATTAATCTTATAAATCCATTTATTATTCAATGCTTTTGAAGTGTAGGCAGTAAAAGGAATAACGCCTCCACCGCCAATTGTTCGACTTCCAACATCCTGATAACTTAAACCGATTGTTGTCGCCAGTTTTTCATTTCCGGAGTCAAAAGTGACGTTGCTGAGTGATTTTTCATCGGCTGTATCATAGGAAACAAAAAAAGAACCCTGATTTTGCCATTCTGTACCTGAGAATGTTGGTGTATGTGAAACAATATTCACCACGCCACCCAAAGCATCTCCACCATATAAAACCGATGATGGACCTCGTACAACCTCTATTTGTTCGGTAACAAACGGGTCAACAAGTGCCAAATATTGATTAGGTGCATTCCTGAAAAAGGCTGTATTCAACCTCATTCCATCAACCATGTGAAGGTTTTCAGACCCCTTTAACCCTCTTATTATTGGTATTCCTTGTCCCGGAGTTGTTTGTTGGATGTAAATCCCTGCTTCTTCCCTGATTAAATCAGGAAGTAGAGCAAAACTTTTTTCTTGCAGTTTTTCTTTGGAGATTACTGATACTGCTGCTGATATATTCTCTTGTTTTTGCTGTTTTTTAGATGCTGTAACTATAACTGTTTCAACACTTTCATCGCTGTTGGTTTCTTCTTGTATTTGTCCAATTAATGCGATTAAGACAATTGCTTTGCTTATCATGGTATACTTTTTTCAAAAGTTGACTATGTTGCAATAACAACACTGAACCTTTGCTGAACAAAACCTTTAGATCATTTGGTTTTTAATATACTTAGCTATTTCCGGACTAGTTAAGGCATAAGCTTTTCTGATTTTGGTGTAAATTTCTTCCAACTGAGAGCCGTTGGATACTTCTGCTGCTAACTCCATTTTTCTGGCAAAAAAGCTAAGACCATTAGCGCCAATGTTTGCACTGGTTGACTTAAGCATGTGTGCCATTTTTTGAATTTCTTCAAACCTTTCACCCTTTAAAGCAATACGCATCTTTTTAATCAAATCAGGGGTTTCTTTTTCGAACATTTCGAGCAATTGTACAACTTCATCTCCCATAAACTCTTTTATATTCGTCAATGATTTTGTGTTTAACCACTTTTGGTTGATCGGTAACTTCTCAGGTTTTGAACCAACTTCTTCGACTGTCTCTTCTTGTTTTTCTTCAGTTTTAACTGATGTATCATCGCTCTTTGACGGAACGCTTTGTAAGACTTCGGCTGCTTTTGCAGCTGATTGATCAAATGGATCCCACTTTTTCAATGTTTTTTCTAGGATATATCGATTGAGAGGCTTGGACATATAATCGTCCATTCCTGCATCCAAACATTTCTCTCTGTCTCCTAACATCGCATTCGCTGTCATTGCCAGAATTGGTGTTCGACTCAAACCCTCTTGCTCTTCCATTTTTCTAATATTTTCGGTACAACGATAACCATCCATTACCGGCATCAAGCAGTCCATTAATATCATTCGATAGCGAGTATCCTTAATTTTTTCCAAAGCTTCTTGACCATTCATCGCAAAATCGTAGTCATAACCGATATACTGAATTAGCTTTTCTGCCACTTTTAAATTGATTTCATTGTCCTCAACCAAAAGAACCTTCTCAGACATTCCGGTCATTGAAACAGAGGCTGACGCTTTCACCGGAGCATCTATCGCTTGTTCAGTTTCTCCTGAGAGATCTTCTGACTGACCTTCAGGTTCTGTAACAATTCCTTCAGAGAGTTTTTCTGCTTCCGCACGGGCATCTCTGGAAGCTTGTAACACTTCAATTTTATTCAGAAGTTCTAATATTGAGTCAGTTTTCGAGACCAGTTTAATATTTGGTAGCTGAGGGACTCCTGCAATACGGCCGCTTTCGGTAATAATGCAAGCATACATTCCTTGCATGTTTTTATCTTCCACTAAATCGTTACACAAGGTTCTGACTTGTTTGCCGGCTGTTTCAAAATCAATAAACAGCAATATGTTTTCTGTAGAGCTCGAAAGTTTCTTTATAGAAGCAAAAATTTCATACGCTTGAGAAAGTCCCAGTGCTTTTTGAAAAGGAACGTTTTCTGACTTTAAGTTTTGACTCAGTTTGTTGAATAGCAATGGATTGGTGTTCACTAAAATTGCCTGATATGTTGGCTTATCATTATCGCCAACACCTGTTTCTCCAACAGATTTTAGAAGTGGCAAGTCAAAATAGAAGTTACTGCCTTTTCCTTTTCCGGACTCAACCCCAATGGTTCCGTTCATTAATTCTACAATTCGTTTACTAATAGCAAGTCCAAGACCAGTACCACCAAATTTTCTTGTACTCGATCCATCTTCTTGCGTAAATGGTTTGAAAATGTTGTCTGCTGTTTCTGTATCTAAACCGACGCCCTGATCAATCACTTCAAACCGAATAATCTCTTTTGTTGGCGAATCTTTTAACTTGGATGTTTTTAGTTTAATTGTTCCTGTATGTGAAAACTTCACTGCATTACTTAACAAATTCGACAATACTTGTCTCAGTCGGGTGGGGTCACCTCTCAATAATGGGCTAACGCCTCTGCCCATTTCAATCTCAATTTTAATTCCTTTTTTATCTGCCGCTTGTTTGTATGATGATTTTACAGCTTCCATGACACGCTGAATTTTTAATCCCTTGGTTTCGATTGTCAGATTTCCGGCCTCTACTTTTGAAAAGTCCAATAAGTCATCAATCAGTTTCTGCATTTGAATAGCAGAAACATGAGCTGTGCTCAAATAGTCTCTCTGAAAGTCTGTAATCTCAGAGTCCAACAATATATCCAAAATAGGAATAATTCCATTTAAAGGGGTGCGGATTTCATGGCTCATTGTTGCCAAAAACTCCATTTTTGCCATTTCTGCTGCAGATAAATCGACTTTTGTTTGTCTGAGCTCTTCGAGCAAGTCTCTGTTTTTTGTCTTTAACTTGTCAATTTCGGCAATCATTTCATATTTGCCGTTATCACCTTTGTCAGTAATAATGGCATCTTTTGTGACTATTTTCTCCTTCTTCTCTGCCGGTTTAAAAAACATGAATAAAACCGTCAAACCGACCAATCCAACTATTAACTCGATAACTGGTTTTGCAAAAGTGAACAGAATCAATCCACAAAGAACGGCAACCATTGGAACAATTATCATCAGACGTTTTTTGATGCTTCTGAAGAAAATCAGTCCGGCAACAATATTTGCAATTGCCGTAAGTGTGTATGCTTGAGGATAGTCCTGTAGGTCTGTCCACATAAACAAGCCCCATACAACCGAAGATATCAACAAAAAGCTGGAGATGATTTGGTCTTTTTGATCATAGGTTAACTTGTTTTCAAAAAAGGGTAATTGAGTTAATACCGGTAAGAAACTTAAACCCAATGCTGAATATAGGAATACGGAGTTATGATGTGTGAGTGAATGAATCAGAGCAATGATAATTCCTGTGAGAAAAAATTTCGCCACACTGTGTTCCTGGAAGAAATCCACAATCTTGTTTAACATGGTTGCTATTTGTGTTTTTTTGATACTACATTCTAGCAAAGAATTTCTACAGAGACAAAATTTTTGTCTTTTTACAATTCTTTACATTGTGCAATATGAGTTTTATGTTTCTTTTGTAATTACAAGGTGTTCAATTTTATTGAGTCGATTGGCTTTTTTGAATACCTTTTTAGAAATTGATAGAAACCTGTAATTACAATGACAAATAAAACCAACCAAAACAGTGCATTGGCGGGGTGCGTTGAAAACCTTGAAAGCTGATAGAAGTTTGTTGCTGAGAGATAAGCCAGTGATGTGCTCCACACAGCAGCAAATACAGCCCAACGTGAACCAGCTTCTTTGCTGATAGCAGCTATCGTAGCAACACAAGGAACGTAGAGTAAAATAAATATTAAATAGGCAAAAACAGCATATCTGTCCTGAAACTTATCTTTGATAACGCCAAATGTTTTGTTACTGACACCTTGTTGTTCTATCACGTCCTCCGTATTTGAGGAAATTGATGACAATCCTAGTGGGTCAAGTATTTGTTCGCCCAAACTGACAAAATTTGTTGCTATTGATTGAACCGATTCCAACAAATCATTTCCTATTCCTGATATGCTGATTTCCGAAGCATCTTCTTTGGCCTCACTGTATAATGAATCGAGCGTTCCAACTACCACCTCTTTAGCTAAAATTCCGGTAATGATTCCAACAACCGCCGGCCAGTTTTCTTCTTCGATACCCATTGGCTCAAAAACCGGAGTCGCTGCCTTAGCAACAACTGACAGCATCGAGTTTTCTGTGTTTGAGTTGTTCCAACTAAAGTCTTTTCCTACTGAGTTTAATATTTGCAAAATTGCAGCCATTATGACGATTATTTTTCCAGCGGAAACCAAAAAGCCTTTCAGTCTTATCCATGTACCAATAAACAAATTTTTTATCCCCGGGTTTTTCCAACTGGGTAGTTCAATCACAAACGGTTCTGCTTTTCCTTTCAACACGGTTTTATGAAGCATAACTCCGGTCAGAATTGCGACCAGAATACCCAGAAAATATAAAGCCATCACAACCAAAGAGCCAACATGTGAGAAAAATGCTGCGACCAATAGTGCATAAACAGACAGGCGAGCTCCGCAAGACATAAAAGGAGCCATCATTATGGTAATCAACCTTTCTCTTTTTGATGATAAGGTTCTTGTTGCCGCAATAGCGGGGACGTTACAACCAAAACTAATAATTAGCGGCACAAAGGTTTGCCCTGAAAGACCAAGTTTTTTCATGTATCCGTTCATAACAAATGCCGCTCTTGCCATGTAACCGGAACCTTCAAACCAACTCAGAGCCAAATATAAGAAACCAATAACCGGAATAAAAGTCGCAACTGTTTGAATTCCGCTACCAAGTCCGTCTGCAAGGATGGCAGTAATGCTTTCAGGCAACCCTATTGAAGACAAAAATAACCGTGTGCCATCAATAAATATCGCTCCGGAAGCGATATCAAAAAAATCAACAAAAACGGCTGAAATATTGATAGCAAAAAAGAACATAATGTACATCGCAACTACAAATGATAACAACCCCCAAATTGGATGTGTGGTGAAATAGTCCAGTTTGGATTTTGCTTTTTTATTGTTTGGCTCTATGGTTTGAACAGCATTTGCAATATTTTCAGCTTTTTTTAAGCGATTATTAAAACACTCTTCCAGAGACTCTTTTGTTTCTTGAGTCGTTTTATGTTGTTTGTTTTGTTTTGTTTTGAAAACTTCTTGAGGACTTCTGAGGTATTTGTTTATTGCTTCTTTTAGCTCTGTAATACCTGTGTTTTTCGTGGCTACCATTTCAATGGCTTGAACCCCGAGTATTTCTTCAAGTTTATCTTTATTGATTTGTATATTGTGCGCTTGCGCTTCATCGGCCATATTTAAGACCAACAACATTGGAATATTCAACTCCAACATTTCAAGTGTTAAGAACAGACTTTTTTTCAAACAAGCAGAGTTGATTACATTTACAATTAAATCCGGTTTGTTATTATTCAGAAAATCGAGAACATGGGCTTCATCCTCACCTTGTGAGTCTAAAGATAGCGCAAAAATACCAGGTAAATCGACCAGACTATAACCTTGTTCCTCATAATTTACTGCACAATATTGTGAGTCAACAGTAACTCCTGACCAGTTACCTGTTTTTTTATTGAGTCCAGATATCTTATTAAAAACTGTTGTCTTTCCGCTGTTCGGATTTCCTGCCAAGACAACCAGTGGCGTGTTTTCAGTATTTTTCATGGATATTTTTGTGTGGCATTGAAAACACCGCTATAGAAAACAGGAGAAAAAGCATTCATGCCATGGTGACACTAATCAGCTCGAGTAAATCTGAGCCTATTGCTATGGCTCCCGAGCCGGTTTGTATAAGTGCACCGTGCTTATAAAGAGCCAAAAGCTCGATTAAAACACCGGTTGTTAAACCGAGTATTGCCATTCGCTGCGCCAAAGAACCTAATATTTTCAGCTCTTCAACCTTATAACTTTTTCCGGTTTGTGCCTGTGACAGTTTCAAATTCTTACATCTAAATAATAATCATTCTCATTATCTGTATGAATTTAAAAAAATCAAGTGCTTTTGATTGATAATAGGATTTTCTTGATAACGGTCAATTTATCTAGGTTGTGAGGGCTGACGTAAACAGCCATCATTGCGGGGATTGTTTTACTCTTTACAAAGATTGTTATAGTTATCCTCTACCATTCTCGCATGATTGTCTTTGTTTCCTTTAGCGATATCATTCGCCCAGTGTGTGCATGGTGGTTCAAATTCTTTTTCATATAAATACGCTGCTATTTGACCCAACACTTCATCCGGTAAAGGCATTGCCGGCATTAAACCAAGCTCTCTGACCGGTCTTCTCATCAAGGCTTTATCCATAGTCGGTTGTATGACCCAATCAACAATTGCTGATATAAACTCTGCCTTATCGGAATACTCTCTGGTATAACGATTTTGTACACCAAAGAATGGTGGCGCCAATGCCGGTGTGAGTTCCGGGTTATGACAGGACATACAAGCAACTACTGCTTGCTCTCCTTTTTCTGCCTCAGGAGTTAAAGCTGTTACACTTGTACTAACAATAGCTATTAAAACTAACAATCTTTTCATAAAACTTTCTCTCTTAAGGTCTGCCGCACTGTTCTTGTTCCGTATTTAATATTGAGTCAACCATTTCAGCCAACTCAGGTATTTGAGCAATATAAGGCAACCCTGTCTCCGACTCATATCTGGCAACAAAGGAACGAAGGTGACTCCTCGAGCCGCACAAAAGGTTATCATAAACAGCAATCACATTTTCTGAAACAGAAATATCTTTATAAATCTCAATATCTCTGATATCGGTTTCTTCAATTAAAGCTCCAACCAAATAGGCTTGAGCCAAACCCTGATCCGCTATTGAAACAAGTAGCTCATATAAAGCTTGTAGCTCCAAGTTGTTATATGTTCCTTCTATACCGGTTGATGAATCAGGAATATTATATTGTTCCATCAAATCTAAAACAGCATCCATGTGAGTTTGTTCACTCGCCGCAATATTGGAAAACACATTAACACCATAATCTCTGAACAGTTTTAAATAAACGTCTCTGGCTAGCTTTTCTTCCTCTCTCATAAATTTCAATCCTTCTTCCTCAGTAACCGCGACGTCTTCATTACACTCCAAACCATCAGTTCGTGTCAACCTTATTAAGTCAACAACTCCCGAGCCGAACGCCTCATCATTAGAATTGTATGTCATTGTTCCAGAATCACAACTTGAGAAACTCAATGCTACAGTTCCCCATTCGGTGACAATCACGTCATCTGAAAGAAAGTCATCACCCCAATTTGCTCCGCTTGTAATATGCATTGGTACAGAAATTTCTGTCACACCATATTCAAAAGGTTGTGAACCCACTAACCATACCTGTTGACCATTTTGATAGGCATACCAAGTTACTACTAAACTTGGACCTGAGCTTAACTTTGCCACCTGAAAAACCGCTCCCTGTCCGGAACTATCGGTAATCCACATTCCATTTAACCCTGATTGAACCTCAACCTCTGCCTTAGCTGTATTAAAAAAAGCAATTGTAGTAATCAAAAAAACATATATCATTCTCATAACATTTCTCCTGTTATATTAGCACCTTCTAATATAATAATCTGGAGTTAAATCTTTGTTAAACAAGTGCGTTTTTTTCGGTAGATAAAAAAATAGTTCGATTTAATGATTAAGGTCAAGATTTTTTTGTGCCAACCTTCTCTAAAGAGAGTGAAGAAAAACTGTGACATTGCTCACATTTCATAACAACTTTCGTTAATTTTGTATTCACCACCTATCTATAAAATGCTCACTATGAATTAATAATTGAGGTGTAATATGAAAATTTTAGTTTTAGTTGGCGGTCTGTTGGTTTCTTCTTTTTCTTTTTCTCAAATCAACGAGCCTTTTCATAAAGAAGTGATTAAGTGTGGAAAAAACGGATGCGAAGTGGTTTGTAATGAACCCGGGCAACGTTGGGCGACCTATTTAGAGTCAAAAGGCGATATTGAGGTGACATACTTTAATAATGGTACCAGACAATTAAAAGCTGATGTGGGAGATGGCGAATATACCATTCTTGATACCAACCCGGCTTATCAAACTTGTAGAGTCACCGGAGTGGCTGAATAGTTGTTAAAAAACATAGTTGACACATTATTGACACATTTTGTCAATTATAATATGATTGTTATCGGTTTGGGATTGAGTCAATCCTGAGTTTTTTTAAATTTAAATTAAGAGAAATAGGGGAAAATTTATGCGTACTGCAGCAGGTGTTATTTTAATTATTGCGGCTGTTTTCAATTTGGTTGCTGGCCTGACTTGGCTTGGTGGTGGTGCTTTAACCCAAGGTGTTTCTACGGGCATGAGCCAAGTGGCAACACAAATGGAAAAAGAATCAGGGTCACAAATGACTGCCGAACAAAAAGCTCAAATGGAAAAATTTCAAGATGAGGTTGGTGGATCTGGTATCGGCTTTATGGCTTTTGGCGTGTTTTTGCTAGTTAGTGTTGGTATTTTAATTGCCGGTGCTGTTTTCTTGTTCCAAAACAAAAAAGCCCAGTTTATTATGATTGCTGGAGGAATTGCTGTGCTAGCCGAGGTGTTGGGTAGCTTAATGTCTAGCTTCGGGGTTACTAATATAATTGGTCTTGTTGGTGGGGTTATGGCGATTCTGGCTGCAAAGTCCATGGGAACAGGTCCGGCTCCTGAACCAGCAGAGTAATTGTGAGTTCATTTCGTCCGGGCGTATTTAACACTTTAGTTCGTCAGGACATATATTATTCATTGAAAAGCGCCAGAGGCTTATTGTTTCTGGTGTTTTTTTCTGTGTTTTGGTTGTGGGTTTTATGGAAACTCAGTAGCGGAAACGCCAAAATGCTTTCCAATGCTGAGACCGGATTTATTCTTTCCTTATTCATTGATCCGAAAGTGATTCAGTCTTTGTTTGTGAACAGAGCTCCGACTTTTTCAGCATATTTTTATCTGGCTATGTCTTCGGTTCCTATGTTTGTTCTCTTAGCTGCCTGTGATCAAACCGCCAATGATATCGGCAGTAAATATTTAAGGTTCTTGACACCAAGATGCAACCGTATCGAGATTTTTGTTGGACGATTTTTTGGAGCAACCATTCTGATATCGTTTGCCTATATTTTGGTGACGATTATTGCAGCATTGATTTCTATGGCTGTTGATAACAATGGCGTTGCTCTGGTGCTTGCAGATTTGCCGTTGGTTTTGGTTTCTTTGGTTCTCTATTTAATTCCTTTTGTTGCCTTTATGTCTTTATGCTCTGTCATTGTTGGTTCTGCCGGCTTGTCGGCTCTTATGGGAGTGAGTGTTTATGTTGTGATGCTTGTCATCATTAGCGTGATAGGAATCAAATCAAAAGATTTTGCAGAAGTCATTTCATACATCATTCCAAACTCTACCAAGTTTCAGTATTTGCAATTGAGCTGGGTGAAAATGATGGGCGCTTCACTGCTTGTTCCGATTTATGTGGTGGCATACGGCTTATTGGGCTGGATGATTTTTTCCAAAAGAGATATATGATGTCTGAAAATATTATTGAAACAAACGGACTTGCCAAAAGTTTTGGAAATCAATGGGCTTTATATAACATCAATGTCAATGTAAAGAAAGATATTACAACAGGTTTGGTAGGACCCAATGGAGCAGGGAAAACAACCTTGTTTTCATTATTTTGTGGCTTTCTAAAACCAACCAAGGGTTCAGTCAAAATTCTTAATTATGAGCCTGATCATCCGCAGCTTCGTGGGCGAATCTCAATCTTGCCACAAGATGCTTCATTATTGAAAACGATTCCTGTCGGTAAGCAACTGGCTATGTTTGCTGAACTCCAGGGCTTCAAAAAAAAATTAGCCGTTGAAGAAGCTGAGAGGGTTTTGGAAATGGTGAATTTGTCATCTTCCAGACATAAAACCGCAGACCAGTTAAGTCATGGAATGCTCAAACGAATTGCTATTGCTCAGGCATTTATCGGAACTCCTGAGTTGATTTTGCTGGATGAACCAACAGCCGGGCTTGATCCCGGAACAACGGATAATATCAAATCAGTGATTCGTTCACTCAGCAAAAGCACATCAATAATAATTACATCCCATAATCTGGAAGTCATCGAGGACTTGTGCCAACAGGTCATTATTCTCAAAGAAGGTCGCTTACACTCCGATGAAAAAGTGTCTGATTTAACGGCACGAACCAAAGCCTTAACTTTCCGATTAGAACAAGATGCGGATGATTCAATCAGGAAATTATTAAAAGCACTCGATATCGTCACAGATGTGAAACTGGGCAAACCGGGTCAACACAGACTGGTTGTTCATTACTCGAGTGACGCCGGGCAAATGGCTGAAATTGAAATTATTAAATGTTTGGCGGAAAACAACATTCCCTATCGAGAAATGATTCGAGGCGAGCGACTCCAAGAGTCTGTCACTGATAGGCTTGGCTAGGACTGTTCAGCCCTCCTTATCTTTTTCAACTGCAATTTCCGGTTCCAGTAAGTTTAAAACACTATGGCGAATTCGTTTGGATAGGAGTTGCTTGGCTCCCAAGTAAAAGGTTTTGAGGTTTTCGGTAAAAATAATTTTTCCTTCAGCATCAGTCTCTATCACTTTTTCGTCTTTCAGGTTTGTTATATAACCTTTAAATAACGACTTATCAAAAAAGTCCGGCGAGTTAAAACCGTATAACAAATTCAACTTGCTTGCGGTTTTATGACAAAGTGTTTCAAGCTGAGGTGCTGTTATTTGTTCCGAACCTTGCCGGCTCAAAACAGCTATGACAATGAAGAAACGCTCATAAGTTTGCATCACAGCATTAGCCAAAACTCGTAATTTTCCGGCCTCCAGACTTCCTCCGGGATGTCTTTCGACGATTCGACCGGCTGATTTCAAAACCTCTAATTGTTTTAGAACTTGTAAAGTTTGTCGTCCATATTCGAGAAACTCATCTGTCGTCCAGTGTAAAAATAGTTCGCTTTTGATATAAGGGTAAACAACACCCATTAACCGTAATATTTGCTTGCGGGGCAATTGTCTTTGGTTCACCAGACTCATAGCAATGAATGAGCTTGCAGCAAACAGGTGCAAAATATTGTTCCGATAATAAGTCATCAGGATTCCTTGCTCTTTTTTAACCCGAATCACATCACCTAAATCATGCGAAACCACTTCTATGAATCCTAACTTTATACCCAAATCAAAAATTTCTTCGGTGGTGAGTGTTGTAACAGTCACTCTGCCGGAGTAGGGCAACAATGTTAATAATTGGCGATAAAGTTCTATTTGTTGGGATAGGTTATCAACTGACGCAGAGTGGTTGGGGGTTGACAAAAGCGTTACAGCCAACAGGTTTATCGGATTCACATGGGATGCCGAGTTAATGCGCTCCATGATTTCTGTGCCACAAGCATCGACAAGATTTTTAAACCACTCCGGTTTTTTATTACTTTTCATTGTAATGCTTTTCCAGTTTGGCTTGAACTGATCCAATAAATCATCCAGCAATATAGGTTCAGAAAAGTTAACTGTTAGGCGTCCATAATCTTGTTTTAAAAGTTTTCTGGCTTTAAATAGTCCGCCGATTGACTCGCTTTTTTTAGATTTTCCACCGAGTTCATTTTGGTAGGAACCTCCTTCCATGAGTTTTTCATAACTCAGATTTGCCGGCTGAAAAATAACCGGCTTATTGCGTTCATTCAAATAGCTTTTTATCGTCATTGCCAGCATCCCTGCTTTTGGTTGTAGCAACCGACCGGTTCTGCTTCGAGTTCCTTCAATGAAATACTCAATGGAAATTCCATGAGTGAGTAAGGCACTCAAATATTCAGAAAAAATGGTTGAATACAATGCAGAATTAAATGAACGACGAATAAAAAAGGCTCCGCTTCGGCGTAAAAATGGACCAACCACAGGCATATTTAAATTAATTCCGGCAGCTATGTGTGGCGGAACAACTCCTCTTTCATGCAACGCATACGACATAATGAGATAATCTATATGGCTGCGGTGGCATGGTGTATAAATCACCTCATATTTTTGCGCGTCAGCTCTGAACTCTTCAAAATGGTTGAAAACCACGCCGTTATAAACCTTGGTCCAAAAGCGTGTCAGCATTTTGGCAAACAAACTAACAATTGAGTATGAGTAATCTGAGGCTATTTCACGAATGATTTTTTTAGCTTCTCTGTGGGCTTTTTCTTTGCTGATTTTTTTCCTCAGCGAGTATTTTTCAATCTCTTCTTTGACAGCAGGGCGGCTTAATATGTTTTTGGCAACTGTTCTTCGGTGCGACAAATCAGGACCAACAACAGATGTTCTGACACGATGAAAGTGAACTTGTAAAACCCTTGATATTTTTTTGGATAAATCTTCAACAGTTGATTCTTTGTCGAGCTCCTTGTTGAGCAATATTGGCTGGCTGAATTGCAGTTTGGTATTTTTTCCATGAATCAGTATGGAAAAAAACTTTCTGAGTCTCCCTCCAATTGCCCAGTTTTCAGAAAATAATATTTTGAAAAAACCACTGTTTTTGTTGGGAGCCATACCAAAAAAAACCGAGACAGGTACTAGTTGCACTTCTCTTTGTTGATTTTCCTTTAAAGCATTCAAAACATTAACAAGGTTATTTTGGAAAACGGAATACGTTGGAACTCGATTCCAAAAACCTTTTAGTCTTTTATGAGCCATCACAGAGTTGACTTTGTTCCAATCGGCTGGAATATTTTTATAAACAAAGCCTTGCTTTTGGCTTTCTGTTTTAAGAACGACTCTCGAAACAAGAGAGTTGTTATCCAAGACATAAATGATGGGCTTTTCATTATCAATTCCAAGTTTTTTTAAATCATCAGGGATGATTTTAACCTTTACTCGAAGTGATAATATTTTTGCTAAAAGAGACATGTAAATACAAAAGTGGCCGGAAGTAACTCCGACCACTTCATATCGAACTAATTCGTGTTGTTATTTTTTAGCTGTCCATTTGTCGTTGAGTTTCACCATTTCCACATTTTGGCTGAATGTTTGACCCAAAAACTCATAGGCAACTTTCATCGTTGCTGAATCACCATTTTCTTGAACATCGCTGACTTCAATTGAGTCAAGCATATCATCAATTGAAATTCCATAAGCTCCAATGACGTTTTTGAACCCGCCTAAAACAACTCCGGCTTTGCCCATTGCCTGATCAAATGACATTGCTTGAAGCTCATCCAGTGATGAAACATTCAGGCTTTTTGCTGTATCAACAGCAGCTGTAACTGCTTTTCTGGTAATTTCTTCACTCAAAACATCATTTTTGCTCAAAAAGTCAATCATTGCATTCGCAACATTAATAACTGTTTCTTTTTGATCTTCCGGAATATCAGCATTAGACTGAACGCCCTGTGCAACCATTCCTTTACCCATCATCAAAGCCATTGAAAGCTGTGGTTTGATTTGTTCCAGTTGCGGAGTTACCATTGCCATGATTTGATCAACGGCTCCCTCACTTGTTAACATTTGCATGGTTTGAGCAAATTGTGCTTTGTCGCTTTCTGACGGGTTGCCTTTTTTGTTCTCAAACTCAGAAACCGCTTTGTTATATTCTTCGTCAGTGAGACTCAGTTTCATAATGGCATTCACATCATTGTTTTTCAAAGACTGAACCATTGACATCAAAGCTCCATCAGGGCTGTTTGTGTTTATCTCTGTTTTAGATGCGTCTTTGTCTCCACAAGCCTGAAGCAAAGCGATTAATGCAACAGCAACAAACAATTGTATTTTTTGTTTCATTTTGTTTTCCTATGTTTCAAATCAATCCGTCTATTATCTCTTATGTTGTTGGTTTAACTCAAACTTTTGGTTTGTTTTATAAAATATAACGAGATAAATCTTCGTTTTGAGCCAGCTCGGCGAGGTTCTTATCAACATGGGCAGCATCAATCACATACTTCTCGCCCGAGTTGTCCGAGCTGATGAATGACACCTCATCTAACAGTCGCTCCAGAACGGTGTGTAACCTGCGAGCTCCAATGTTTTCGGTTTTTTCATTCACGGCGAATGAAACCTCGGCTATTCTTTTAATTCCTGACTCGGTAAATTCAAGCTCAACATTCTCAGTGCTCATCAATGCTACATATTGCTCCGTCAAAGATGCCTCCGGCTCGGTCAGTATTCTGGCAAAATCTTCGGCTGTCAACGCTCTGAGCTCTACTCGAATCGGTAATCGTCCTTGTAGCTCCGGAATCAAATCTGATGGCTTCGCCAAATGAAAAGCTCCTGATGCTATGAAAAGCATGTGGTCTGTTTTAATCGCTCCATAGCGAGTGTTTACAGTGCTCCCTTCAATTAGTGGCAACAAATCTCTTTGTACGCCTTCGCGAGAAACCTCTCCGCCGGTTCCATAAGATTTAGCGACTTTATCAATTTCATCAATAAAAATGATGCCGTTTTGTTCCGCATTCTGAATTGCTGTTTGTTTGATTTCATCATCATTGATTAACTTAGCCGCTTCTTCACTTTCAAGAATTGGCAAGGCTTTTTTTATGGTGAGCTTTTTGGTTTGTTTTTTCTTTCGTCCAATATTTTCAAACATCCCTTGCAATTGGTCTGTCATTTCCTCCATTCCCGGAGGAGCCATAATTTCAACCCCTAAGCTCGTTTTAACCTCGATTTCAATTTCTTTATCGTCCAGCTCTCCGTTTCGGAGTTTATCTAAAAACTTTTGGCGGGTTGAGTTGTTTTTTGATTCGATCTCTTCACCCGGAATAGGGGACGGAGATTTTGGTATTAAATAGTCCAGAACCCTTTGTTCTGCGGCCGCTTCGGCTCGTGCTTTTACCTTTGTGACCGCTTGCTCTCTGCGCATTTTGATAGAGTTCTCAATCAAGTCACGGATAATCGACTCGACATCTTTGCCGACATAACCAACTTCGGTAAATTTGGTTGCCTCAACCTTAATAAAAGGAGCATCTGCCAAAATTGCCAATCTGCGAGCAATTTCGGTTTTACCAACACCTGTGGGACCGATCATTAAAATGTTTTTTGGTGTGATTTCAGCTCGCATTTTTTCCGGAAGCTGCATTCTTCTCCAACGATTTCTCAATGCGATAGCAACGGCTCTTTTTGCAGATGTTTGCCCGACAATATGTTTATCGAGTTCTTGTACAATTTCTCTGGGCGTCATGTTTGACATTATGTTTTTCCTTATGTATTTAATTCTTCAATGGTGTGGTTTTTGTTGGTATAGATACAAATATCCGCAGCAATTTCGAGTGATTTTTCAACAATTTCTCTGGCGGATAAATCTGTATTTCTCATGAGAGCCAGGGCGGCTGATTGGGCAAAAGCACCTCCTGAGCCAATAGCTATCAAACCATGTTCAGGTTCTATCACATCACCGTTACCCGAAATAATCAAAGAGGTTTCTCTATCAGCAACGGCTAGTAAAGCCTCTAAACGTCCAAGCCTTCTGTCGGTTCGCCATTCTTTTGCCATTTCAACGGCTGAGCGAACCAAATGGCCGGAGTGTTTTTCCAGTTTAGCCTCAAAAATTTCAAATAAAGTGAACGCATCTGCGGTTGCTCCGGCAAAGCCGGCAATCACTTCGTTGCGATAGAGTCTTCTGACCTTTCTGGCGTTACTTTTCATCACTGTGTTTCCAAGTGTGACTTGTCCGTCACCGCCGATAACAACTTGATTTCCTTTTCTAAACCCAACAATTGTGGTTCCCCGATAGGCATGCATACTTTGTGACATAATGTTTTCCCGGTTTTTATTTATTTTGGCTCAATCCGCCGTAAAAATGTAATTTTGGGTTTTTGTCAGGGTTTTCAAGTTTTTGTTTTCGTCTCTAGATTATTTTGTTTTTTTTTGATATAAAACATATCTGTGACCAATATTTGATTTCTGTGATTAAAAACATTTCCACTGTTTTTGTGATTCTCTCTCTGTTGTTTGTTTCTCAAACAAAAGCAGAAAGCCTTCCCATCAAAAACATTCCGGCAAAATCTTATAACAGTAAAAGCGGTTTAGCCAACGATAATGTTCAGTATCTGATTCAAGATGATGAAGGTTTTATTTGGGTAGGAACAAAAAATGGTCTCTCCCGTTATGATTCCTCTAAATTTGTAAATTACTTTAAAGACAAGTCTGACCCGAACTCTCTTCCTGAGCCGTATATTGAACAGGTTATGTCAATGCCGGACAATAAAATCTGGTTGTCTGTTAGTTCTGTTGGTATCACAATTTTTGATAAGTTTACCAAAACTTTTAGCAGTAATGTCAATCGTGACTCAGATTTATTCAAGCTGCCTAACTCCAATCTATTCGGCATGGACAATGATCAATCCGGAAATGTCTGGTTTTCTCTTTATGGAGAAGGTATTTATATGTGGGATACCCAAAAACAGACATTCACTAAACATTTGCCATCGAATGAAAATGCTTGGCTAACATCCGATCAAACCTATGAGCTTTTAATTGATAGTCGAAACAGACTTTGGATTTCTACGGTTGATGCGAAAGTCTTTCTATACGAAATTGATACCGGAAGTTCCAAGGTGTTTGATTTTTATATGGGACAAGAGTTCGGAGATGTAACTCCCATCTATGGTTTTACAGAATCTCCTGCCGGAGAAATTTATGCCGGGGGCTTTCCGGGAGCATTTAAATATAATGAAACAACCAAAGAGTTTGATGTGCTGATATCAAAAGCCACTCTCTCCAAGTATCATGACAATACTGCGACATCCGTCCGACGAATCATGATAGACCGGCATAATAATATTTGGATAGGAACGACGTCGTCATTGGTTTTATTCACTAATAATAACCTTTATAAAGTTCAACTCTTTGAGAATGGAGAAAAGATTCGCCTTCAGGGTACGGTGAATGGGTTAGTTGAGGGTGATGACGGCAACATCTGGGTTGGCTCCGAAGATTCCGGGGTTGTAAAATTAGCTTCTGACTGGAACCGATACAACATTTATTTTCCGGCTCAAGTTGCTGATGAACAATCTTACGTTACCACTCAAAGAGCCTTTGCAAGCGATAAAAAACTTTGGATTGGAGAGTTTCCTCAAAAAGTTGAGTTATATGAGTTTATCAAAAATGAACTTAGTTTTGTCAATTCGTACTATTTTGATAGAAGCAAAGAATCTGCAAAAATAGATGCGATTTTTGCAGATAAGGAAGAAGTCGGTTTTCTCTGGGTTAGTACAGTTAGTGGTGTTGATAAAATTAATCTGGAAACAAGTGAAGTTTTCAGTGTTATTGATATAAACGGTAAGCGACTAGACAGCGCACGAAATTTATACCGGGACACTGAGTCCAATCGCTTTTATTTTAACCTGTTTGATGAAGAAACTCTGGGCTATTTTGACAAAGATGAAATGATAGCCCGCTTGATTCCAAACAAAGAGACAAACCAACTCAAAGGACATATTGTCAACCAACTTGATAAAGGTATTGGCGAAACATTATGGCTTGCAACGACCTATGGAATAGAGACCTTAGACCTTAATACGCTTCAAATTAAAGAAGTTTATCGTGACCCTGCCGGCCATCAAATTACCGGTTTCTATATTGAGTCCAATGAAAAAAATGTTTGGGCTATTATAAATGGTAGTCTTGAGCTACTCATTTGGGATGGAGTTAAACTATCAGCTTCAAATCAAAGTTACTCTCATATTTTGCCGACTGTTTCCTTATACCAAATTAAAAGCATTAAAGATGATGTAATGCTCATTCGTACTCTCGACTCAGGCGTTGTCGAGGTGGACATCAAAACAAAAAGTTACAGCGTTTACACAACTGAAAACGGGCTGCCATCAAATGCAATCGTTGACATATTATCCGTTGATGAAACACCGGTGATAGTCACAGAAAAAGGAATTGCTGTCTATAACAGCTCTTTTCAAAAACAAACGCCCAATAAGCCGAACTTAATAATTGATGATATCAAATATAATCAAACTCAAATCAAACTCAACGATGAGTTGATTCTGGACTATAACTATGGTGCCTTGAATATTGATGCAACTTTATTATCTTATACAAGCTCTTCTTCCGTTGAGTATCAGTATTTACTTGAAGGATTGAACAAACAATGGATTAGCACAGGAAATGACGGAAAATATTCGTTTTTGAATCTGGCTTCCGGAGATTATAACTTTAAAGTCCGCGGGCGCGGAAATTATGGAGCCTGGTCTGATCCAAAAGAGTTTTCTTTCAAAGTTAACCCACCTCCTTGGAAAACCACTTGGGCCTATATGCTTTATTTGTTGGCTTTGTTGAGTATTATATTTACAGCGGTTTACCTATATCGAAGAAAACTTTTATACGAAAATGAAATTGTCCGACAACAAACCCAGAAACAATTGGCAGACGACGCCAGCAAAGCAAAAAGCGAGTTTTTAGCTCGCGTCAGCCATGAGGTCAGAACTCCTCTTAATGGTGTATTAGGAATGAGTGAGCTTTTGTTATCAACAGAAATGAATGATGAGCAAAATATTTATGCAGAAACCATTATCACATCCGGTAAACACTTGCTTGATATTATTAATGACATTCTTGATTTATCAAAAATAGAGGCCGGAAAACTAGAGCTGGAAGAAGCGCCTCTTAACCTGCTTTCCTTAATTGATGAAATAGCAAACGCTTTTTCATCACAAGCGAAACAAAAAAACATTGTTTTTACATGTTGTGTTGGTCACAATTTAGACATTAAAAGATCTGGTGATCTTGTTAGAATTAAGCAAATCTTTTTTAATCTCTTAAGCAATGCTTTTAAATTTACCGACAAAGGAGAAATCAATCTTTTTGTTCAATCGGATGAGGACAATCCTAACATCATTATTTTTAGATTGGTTGATACCGGCATCGGTATCAACGCTGAGTTAATCGAAAACCTTTTCAACCCTTTTGTACAGGCCGATTCAAGCATTACCCGGAAATATGGTGGAACCGGTTTAGGACTTGCTATTGTCAAACAACTTGTTGAAAAAATGAACGGGGAAATTAGTCTTGAGAGTGAGGTCAATAAAGGTAGTGTTTTTACCGTGAAGTTGATGATGAATAAAGTAGATACACTGGAAGAGATGCTTTTACCTCAATTAAACAAACACTCCTGTCTTGCAACCAATAACAACAACATTAAACTCTGTTTACAAGAGTATTTACATTTTTGCGGGGTCACCTTTAATGAACACCCTGCTTCTACAGCAGATCTTTTATTTGTCGATTGTGTCTCAAAACTTTCCAACTCACAATCTACAGCCTTGCTAGAGGCGTGTGAAAAACAAACTCCTGTGTGTTTGATTGGTTACAGTTCTGAATATGTTGATGTCGAACTATTGAATAAACTCAATAATTGTCAGTTGCTTTCTCTGCCATTGACTCACAACAAGGTGTTATCTGCTTTTCAACCTCAACGCGTTTATGGAAAAACCTGCGAAAACGCCATACAACCTGTGGGTGTTTCCTACAAAATTCTTGTGGTAGAAGACAATCTTGTTAATCAGCAAGTGTGTATAGAGATGCTGGAGAAACTGAACCATATTGTTGATGTGGTTGATAATGTTGATGAAGCTTTGATCATGCTTCAGCGAAACAGCTATGATTTATTATTAACAGACTATCATTTACCGGGTAAGGATGGGTTGGAGTTAGTCTCGCTTTGGGATAACCCGCAAAACATTCCAATTCTTGTGATTACTGCGGATTTAACCGATGAGGTTCTCATTAGCTGCAACAAACAGGGTGTTGATGACATTGTTACAAAACCTTTTACTAAGAAGCAACTAACAGATGCCATTTCTCATGCCTTCAAGAAACGTCTCTAGTTGTGTTATAGTATAAAGAACTTTTTAGGTTTCCACTTTAATTATTAAAAATAGGAGAGTTCTGATGAATGATGATAAACGCAAAGGTATGAAACCTGTTCCTCCAAATTTAAGCAAATATCTGAATGAAGATCAAATGTATGAGCTTCGTACAATTTAAAACTTTGGTTGGAGTATAAAGTTTATTCGTCGCCCCATGTTTCAAGAACCCATTGTTGTTGTCGTGGGTCCGGATGGAAAATCAATCGGAATTCTTGAAAAAGATGGCCGCTTAAATCTTGAGCCCAATATTGAAATTAGAGATTGAAGTTAAAATATTCTTCCTTTTATGTTTTTTCTGTTTTATAAAAAGAACAGCTGAAAAAACGAGAGCTTCTTCAGCTGTTCTTAAATTTGGTTTATAGACGAACGATATTTTCCGCCTGAGGTCCTTTTTCACCTTTAGCAACTGTAAATTGAACAGCCTGACCTTCTTTCAAAGTCTTGAAACCTGATCCTTGTATTTTGCTAAAGTGAGCAAAAACATCTGCTCCGTTTTCTTGTTGAATAAAACCGAATCCTTTAGATTCATTGAACCACTTCACGGTTCCCTTAACTGTATCTGACATTTTAAATATCCTGTTGTATTAATAAAACTACGCCGATGCCGGCTTTTAAAAAAGGCTGAAATTGGAACTAGAACTTTAAAAGCTGCATGACGAAGTGTTGCAATGAATACAGCGTGATGGAGGTTTAAAAATACAAGACTCACTTTCTTGCCGACACTGATTATACTGATAATATAAAATAATGTCGATTTTTATGTTTTTTCACTGCTTTTTTTAGCAGATATCCCAATAAATAGAGCTGTTTTAGTATTTTTATAATATTAATGAGCCTCGTCCCAATTATCACCGACACCGATATCAACCTTCAACGGAATAGATAACTGAACAGCACTTTCCATCAATTTTTTAACTAACATAGCCAACTCGTCTTGTTTCTTCTTTCTCACCTCAAAAACCAGTTCATCATGCACCTGCATAATCATCCGAATATCAACGTTGTTTTTGATTTCTGCATAAACTTTGAGCATTGCTTGTTTGATAATGTCGGCAGCGGTTCCTTGCATAGGAGCATTGATTGCAGCCCGTTCGGCACCGGCTCGGATGCGCCCGTTGCGATTTTTTATTTCCGGAAAGTACAAACGACGACCAAAAAGAGTATCTACATAAGCGTTTTCTTTGGCTTGCTCTCTAATTTTTTTCATGAACTCAGCGACTTTGGGATATTGATCAAAATAGCGACTCATGTAATCCTGTGCCTCTCCACGCTCAACACCAAGTTGCTTTGCCAAGCCAAATGCTGACATTCCGTACATTAAACCAAAATTGATTGCTTTGGCTGCCCGGCGTTGTTCTTTGTTCACTTCCTCAATTGCAACATCAAAAACCTGTGATGCTGTGCGGCTGTGAACGTCCTGATCTCTGGAAAAAGAGTCCAGCAGTTTTTCATCTTTAGATAAGTGAGCCATAATGCGCAATTCAATCTGTGAATAATCCGCCGCCATGATTTTAAAGCCTTCGGGTGCTACAAAGGCCTGACGGATTTTGCGTCCTTCTTCAGTCCTAATCGGAATGTTTTGCAAATTCGGGTTAGAGCTCGAAAGCCTTCCCGTTGTGGTCACCGCCTGATGATAGGAGGTGTGTATGCGCCCGGTTTTTGGGTTGATTTCCTGTGGAAGTTTATCTGTATATGTCGATTTGAGTTTACTGAGAGAGCGGTTTTCAATAATGATTCGAGGCAACTCATGCTCTTCAGCCAGCTCCTGTAAAACATCTTCTGAGGTCGATGGTTGTCCGGTTGGTGTTTTTTTGATGACCGGAATATTTTGTTCTTCAAACAGTATTTCCTGTAACTGTTTGGGTGAATTGAGATTAAACTCCCGACCAACGAGTTCATAAGCCTGTTGTTCTAACTGTGCGATTTTAATAGAAAGCTCTTCGGATTGTTTTTCTAAAGTTTTTGAATCGACCAACACACCGGTTTGTTCCATCTTAGCCAAAACTTGGATTAACGGCATTTCTATTTCACGAAAGACTTTCAGAAGCTGTTGATGTTCTTGCAATTTTTTACTTAACTCCAAATGCAATTGCAGCGTAATATCTGCATCCTCCGCAGCATATTGGGTTGCAACATCAGCCGGCACTTCAGCAAATGAAATTTGTTTCGCTCCTTTTCCACAAATGTCTTCATACTTAATGGTTTGTTTTTGCAGATACTGCGTTGCCAATGTATCCATATCATGTCTGCCGTTGGTGTCCAGAATATACGATTCCATTAAGCTATCATCACTGAGGTTGTTAATTTCAATGCCATAATTAGACAAAACATTCATGTCATATTTAAAGTGCTGACCAATCAGTTTTATCTCGGGGTTATTTAACAAAGGTTCGATTTGTTTGAGAACGCTTTGTAATTCCAGTTGATTATCAAGTATTTTCAATTGCTCTTCTGTTTTTTCCACATGAGCGATTGGAATATAGGCCGCTTCTCCCGGTTTGCAGGAAAATGACATGCCAACAATTTTGGCTTGCATCGACTCCAGAGAGGTTGTTTCTAAATCGAAAGCCATGATTTTTTCATTGAGTATTTTTTCAAGCCATCGTTCTAAAGTTTTTTCATCACGAATGGTTGTGTAGTTTTTTTCAGGTTGTGCTTCCGCTTCTAGTGCAGGTTCAGAGCTAAGCTGTGAAAACAAGTCAGTTTGTGTTTCCCTTTGTAAAGAACGAATCCCAAACTCTTGTGCCAAAATATTTAATTGTTCGACGTCTTCACCATTTATCGTTAAGTCTTGCACCTTGCAATCAAGAGGAACGCTTGTATCTATTGTTACCAGTTGTTTGGAAAGCGGAATTTGCGGTATCGCTTCACGCAAATATTCGCCAACTTTTCCTTTGACCTGATTTGCATTATCAATAATATTATCCAATGTTTCGTGCTCTTCAAGCCACTTGACGGCGGTTTTTGGTCCAACCTTATTCACTCCGGGAATATTATCTGATGTATCACCAATCAGTGTTAAATAGTCGATGATTTGGTCAGGGCGAACACCAAATTTCTCCTTAACTCCATCAATATCCATTGACGTGTTTCGCATAGTGTCTATCAGTATCACATCATCATTAACCAGTTGTGCCATATCCTTATCGCCCGATGAAATCACCGTTTTAAAACCAGCTTGGCTTGCCATCACTCCCAGTGTTCCCATAACATCGTCAGCTTCAACTCCTTTTATTTCAAGCAACGGCACGCCGAGTGCTTTTATAATGTCTTTGGTTGGCTGAATTTGATTGCGCAAATCATCCGGCATCGGCGGGCGGGTTGCTTTGTATTGGTCATACATATCATGCCGAAAGGTTTTACCAGGAGCATCAAAGACAACCGCCATGTATTCAGGTTGGTACTCTTTAATCATGCGATTAATCATATTAATCACACCATAAATCATTCCTGTTGGTTCGCCTTTATGGTTTTTTAATCGTTGAAGTGCCGGAACAAAGTGAGCTCGGTAAAGATATGCAGATCCGTCGACCAAATAAAGTGTTTTTTCTGACATTGTGGTTGAGTTGTTTATGACATGTCAATTTTACCTGAATATTTCATACTAGAATTGAATTTAGGGATAAAATGGTGAAATAGGTTGTTTACAAATCGCTCAATTCCTAGTTGTTCTTAGGTTGTTAGCGATTTTAGGCAAACTATGAAACCATTTTGTTCATAAAACAATTCAGGTATGTTTGCATTTGCTTTATACCGATTGTATGTAATATTCAGGTAAACACTTTATTCAGCCAACGGGAGGTGGTCGGTTATTGTCCATTCTCCTAATAACGGAGCATAATGCTTGGTTTCCTCAGGAGCATTGGAGTTGATTTTATAGCTCTTTTCAGCGTGAACTGAAATGGTTAAGATTATTAATACTAAAAATGTTTTCATTTCAATCTCAATGTTTGTTTGGTTTGTGCTTAAAGATACCTTTAAATGAAGCTGTTTGCTATCAAAAAATTGCTTGTTTTTGTTATTGAGGAATAATTGTTGATGGAGAAAACCCAAAATGCTTTTTGAAGTTATAACTCAAGTGGCTATGACTGGAAAATCCAAACCTGAAAGCCAAATCCGATAGATCTTCTGTACCCTTTGCTAGTATCGTATATATTTTGTTCAAACGAATTTGGTTGCGGTACTGATTGATTCCCTGTCCTGTTATTTGTTTAAAAATCCTGCAAAGGTGATAAGGTGAGCTAAAGACATCTTTTGCGATTTCTTGCAAAGAGTGGTTTTCATGCAAATGATTGTGTAAGTTGTTTTTTATTTTCTCAACCAGACTTCAGTGTCTTGAGTTTAGGTCTTTTTGCTCAAAAGCGTTAAAAAGACAACCTCTGATTTCTTGAAAAAGCTCAAAGGTTGATTCTGTGATATCGTTTTCCTGTTGAAATCTGATGTTTTTAAGAGTTTCTTGAAAAGTTAAAAAAGTTTGCTTTGTGCATTTGATGTTTTCCGTTTTGAACCTTAGTTTGTCAGTCGACTTGCTTAGCTCACTCCAAAGTGGTTCTTTTGCCTCAACCCAAATACAATCGTCACCATTTTCGTCTATCGCAAAGCGATGATACTCCTGATCCTGGTTGTATAGGTTGATAATTGAGGAGTCCGTGACAAAAGCCTTTTTGTTTTTGTGTTGAATCCAAATGCTGTTTCCGGGAAAAACAATCAGCGGCCTTTCAACAAACCCTTTTTTCGTAAAGCAAGGGTGACTTGGACTTAGCTTGAAGTTGCCAATTTTTACAAATTGATTTTCAAAAAGTGTTTTTTCCATTGGATGACCTTTTTTAATCTCAATAACCGCTAAAAAACCATTATTTTTAATAGGTTGTGTTAGTATGTTAACCTAATTTATTTAAAACACTAAACTTATGAAACAACTTTTTGCGAAATCTTCTATTTTTATTTTCTTTTTTATTTCTTATGTTCAAGCTGAAACATACTCATATACCGGTCCAAATTTTGAAGAGTTTTACGGTGACTATTCAGCTTCTGATTTTATTACCGGCTCTTTTGATACCTCTTCTCCTTTACCAGCAAACGCAAGCTATGGAGACTTCTCGGGACTTGTTACCGGCTGGAGTTTTACAGATGGACAACAAACCCTAACCCAAGCGAACTCCTATCTTGCTTATTTCTTTATGAGCACTAACTCAAGTGGACAACCAGATGAATGGTTGGTTTCAATTTATGAAAACCAAACTGTTCCCATGGGCACTAATGCTCCCAACGGAACAACGGTTTCATTAATTGAAACATCTTTTACTCGTAACAACCTTTTCCAGGAAATAGGCTCTCAAGACTCTAATTGTTCAGAAAACAACGGGCCGAACGGACAGTGCTCTAGTTCCGCAACGACTGATGTCAATTCAGCAAGCAACTTTTTAGCTCCCTCCGGAAACACCCCTCCAGGACCAGGTTGGAGAGGAAGTCGCCCTGTTGTTTCTGTCCCTGTTTTAAGTTTTTGGAACTTAGTGGTGTTTGGTGTTCTGGTTCTATTTGTTGCTTTTTATCAAGTTCGTAGAAGAAAGTCAGAATTAAATTAATCTTATTTTCTTTTTTACCAACTTTAAAACTCCTTTGCTTTTAAAATAGCAAAGGACTTTTTTATTTATACCATTTGCAAATGAACACAGAGCTTGAATTCAATTTAGATCTTATCAAAAAATACGACAAGGCCGGACCAAGATATACATCCTATCCAACAGCAGTTGTGTTTAATGAAGAGTTTACTGCTGAAAACTATATCGAACAGGCAAGGCGGAGCAACGAAACAAACAAAGGACAACCCATTAGTTTGTATTTTCATATCCCTTTTTGTGATACTTTGTGTTTTTTCTGTGCCTGCAACAAAATAGCCACCAAAAAACGCGACAAGGCTGATTTGTATCTGGATTATCTGGAAAAAGAAATGGCAATGGTTTCGGCGCTTTATGATAAAGACCGGATTGTCGAACAAATGCACTTTGGCGGCGGCACACCAACATTTCTCACCGATGCTCAGTTTGAAAGGATGTGGGAACTGATTAAAAAATATTTTCCAATCATCAATACCGAAAACCGTGATTATTCGATAGAAATTGATCCTCGCTCCGTCACCCGTGAAAGTATGGAAAAACTCGCCGGTTATGGTTTTAACCGTTTTTCTCTTGGCGTTCAGGATGTGAACCCGAAAGTTCAACAAGCGGTGAACCGCATTCAACCCACCGAAATGACGCGAGATATCATTCAGGCTTGTCGTGATGTCAATGCCCGTTCGGTCAGTGTCGATTTGATTTATGGTTTGCCTTTTCAAACTCTGGAAAGTTTTTCGCAAACGGTGGATGCGGTGATTGAAATGTCACCGGACAGAATGTCGGTTTTCAACTATGCTCATCTGCCACATTTGTTTTCTCCACAAAAACGCATCAATGCAGAAGACCTGCCACCGGCTGAAGAAAAACTTGCGATATTGCAAATGACGATTGAAAAGCTTAATGCTGCCGGATATGTCTATATCGGCATGGATCACTTCGCCAAACCGGATGACGAACTGGCAATTGCTCAAACCAATGGTTCACTGCAAAGAAACTTTCAAGGCTACACCACACACGCGGAACTGGATTTAGTCGCCCTCGGTGTTTCCTCTATCAGCTCGGTGAATCATTCTTTCAGTCAGAATGTAAAATCTCTGGATCAGTACTACAGTATTTTGGACAACGATAAACTTCCAATTTATCGGGGTTACCAATTGAATGATGATGATTTGCTCAGAAAAAAAGTGATACAGGATATTGCCTGTCAGTTTGAACTGGACTTTAAAAAGATTGAAGACAAATTTGATATTGAGTTTGAAAGCTATTTTGCTAAAGAGTTGGATGATTTAAAAGACATGCAGAAAGATGATTTACTGCAGTTTAACGACAACGGCTTTACCGTCAGCCCTGCCGGCCGGATTTTAGTTCGTCATATTTGTATGGTGTTTGATATTTATTTACGGAAGCAATCAGAGCAGAGGTTTTCTAAGGTAATTTGATATGTTCTCGCACAGCGGGCACAAAGAACACAGAGGGTTTTATCCTCAAATAGCGCGGATTTTTGTGTGTTCGTCATATCGACTAAGCGTTAGCGCATGGAGATATCTCTAGACTTACAAAAATATCTCTGTGAGAGTAAAGGGATTAAAAAAAACATCGTCATTCCTGCGAAGGCAGGTATCTCACCAAACCATCGTGATTTTCTTTGAAAATCAAATAAGGTCTCCTCTAGAGAGGAGATACAGAAGTGTGTTTGGGTTGTTAAAAACAGATACACCTGCTTATAAACTGCCTATAGTTTAGCACTTTTCAGCCAAGCCATCATTTTTACTGAAGCTTAGCTGTTATTAGCAAAATTGGTTTTAATCCCATATGTTCTTGGTTTTTCCTTTAGCTAATTGTTCTCCTGCAGAAATGATCATATTAATATATTCCGACAACTCTTCAAATCTCTCTTTCATAAAATCAAAGTATTCTTTATCGAGAGATCCATCGAGAAGTCTTTCACCACAAGATAGGCCGTGTGACTTTAAAGACGTCAATATTTCAGGATTGGACTTTTCCTTAATTTCATTTAGATAAGTCTTTGGTGACTTGTTACTAATTTTAATATTCGATATTTTATTGATACGAATCTTATTAAGAACGGAATCAACAAAATCATATTCATCCGAATTTTCTTTAAATGTCTCTTTAATATAATTTTCAGGAAATATATGGTGTACATCGACAGCAGCACTCATCGAAACATTGTTGTTGTTCTCAAGATTTTTAAAATTAGATTTGTGCCACATAAAGTATGTTAACCCCATAAATGCTGCACTTTTTGCATTGTCAATACGCTTATAGGATTCGAAATCAGCGGTAATCCGAATCTTTGCCCAATATTCTTTATCTATGTTTTTTCCTTCTGCAAGTTTTTTCAATAGATCGCAGTCTTTTTTTATAACAACATTGGTTGAACCGTGTCCACCTCCGCCGTACCTGTTATCCATTAGGCTACCGTAAAACCAGAATTTAAGTTGATTCATTTGTTCTTGTGTAGCTTGGCTAAATTCTTTATGCTTTAAATTTTTGTAAAAACATAAAAGTGGAAGCAGCATTGTTCTGTATGGCATTTTTGTAACTTGGAACACCCAATTGTTATCTTTAAGCCAACTTTGGATATAATTAATGTCTTCTAAACATTCTTTCCAATATTCTTTGAAATGTTCACCGGATAAATCTCTTAGTATTGAATCTTTTGTTACTTCTCCGTTGGCTAAATAGTTAATATACCTAACAATAGGATCAACTAGCGAATCATCGAAATATGTGTATTTCGATTTTGCTGCACTTATTTCTCTCGACAGTTTAAAGTCTATATAAACCTTTGCATTAACGATGTCAACAAAGGATAAATTCATCCCCTGTGAGTTACTTCTCTCAAAGAAAAGACAGAATTTCTCAAGAGGCATGTTCAAGAGTTGAACAGAAAGCAGCTTTTCTTTCTTGATAATGTCAGTTTTGAAATCACTAAATAGTGCACCGGCAAATTCACGTCCTATGTTTTTTTGTTCTTCAGTCCAGGGAAAACCATCCAATTGTGGTTCAATAAATTCATTTAAAAACCTTGCCTCTCTGTAATCTAATGAAGAAAACAAATCAGAAATTTTAACGCTTAGAGTCTCCTCTTTGGGTGCTTTGATAACGACGTTTGCAATATACCTCTCAAGCCCGACTTTATTGGTTTTTTCATTATAGTCGTAGAACTCATCTGACGATAAAGTTTCAATATTTTCGAACCAGTAATAGACATGGTCGAATCCTTTTAAAGCTCTATAAATTGATGTGGTTCTCTGTTGACCATCAAGTAACGTATAAATGTCATTGTTTTCAAAAACATCGTGAGTAACAGTTTTTGGTTTTGGTTTATGCCTTTTAGATCCTCGCTCCCTTAGGTCGAATCCTTTACATGCTAAATCGAACTTTGGCCGTGAAATAATTAAAGATCCAATAAAAAGATTGCGATTTATTGAGTCGAATAAAGTAACCGTCTTCTCAATGGGCCATTTGAAGTCACGTTGAAACTCAGGTAGTACAAGTTTTTCGCTTTCAATCATCTTTACAAGATCATGAATTGATTTAGTCTCTTGAGTGTTTTCTGCCATTTTTATTTTTTAGTTACCGCCAACATCGTAATATACACTATTGCCCATACCAAGACTTTAAATCACAGATATATTACACTGAATTAAAGAATATACGCCCGGTTTCCCTTACCAGACCTTTTGAATTAAAATTTGAAAAGCGTGGTTGGGATTGTTTTTATTCTAGTACGGGTTTGAGAAAAACACTATAGAATTTTATTGTTTTCTTTTTCTAGATCTATTCGTATCATCCTGATACTCCCCATCATCCCTGATGGCTTGCGTGAAAAAAGTTTAAGGAAAACTTTTTCATGGCAACCCGTAGGGATAAATACAGGGAGGTATTTAGTAAAATTCTTTCCTGAAGAATTTTTCTCCTTGCGCTTCGCGTGGCAAAACGGCTATCCTGCCATTTAGTCCCGATCGGAGTCGGGAATGACAAGGTTCTTTTTTAGAGATACTTACGACTTCGTGTGCTTCGCACACTTCGCTCAGTATGACGGAGTGTTTGTTTTTTAATAACCCCCTTAACTCTCACCCAGATATTTTTGAAGAATTTGGAGTAAAGTTTGCTTATGTTTGAATGTCGCTTGAGACATGAGTTTTAAGCAAACGCCAAATTTAAGAAAATAGGGAGGGAAGCCATCGGCTGAGAGTTCGGGGCACCCTTTTTTGGTTACTTTGTTGGGTGGCAACAAAGTAACACAAAAACTTTCTATTGCTTTTTAAAAGCAATTTATAGATCCCCGGGTCAAGCCCGAGGATGACTGTTGTGGTTTTACATATCCTCCATAAGTTCATCCATCAAATCACAAGCTGCTTGATAATCATTGGATTTAGCCATTTCTTCAAACTTGCTCATCTTGCCAACCAACGACATCATTTTGCCCATGTCTCCGGAAGCTGTCATTTCTTCCATTTTTTTCTGAAATTCTTCGCCTTTTGCCATAACATCAGCTTCACTGCTGCAACTGGAGCCTCCACATGCTGATAGAGATATTGCTGATACCATTACAGTTGCGAGTTTTAGTGATTTTTTAAACATTTCTAACTTCCTCTTTTTTTAATTGTGTTCGGTTATCTTATACTATTTTTATTTCTTTTCCAGTTTTTTATTTTTTATGCTTGGCTCTCATATCGCCTACGGTTTTGTTTAAAAACTTTTCGAGTTTTGTTAGATCCACATCTTCCAGTTTGTTAATGTATAAACAGCTTTTTGCAGTTTTGACTTTACCGAGTTCTTTTAGGTCTTGCTGATAGTCTGCAAAGCCCTGCATGATGTAGAGTGAAAAGTTTTGTTTTCTGGGAGAAAACCCTGTAATCATCCAATCATTTGTACCGCTACTGTTGGTGTATTTATAACTATCGAATCCAATGATGGAGCTTCCCCACATCACTGGCTCGCATTCGGTTACTTTTTTAAATATTCTCAAAAGTTCTTTGGCTTCTTTTTGCTTTTTTTCAGGAGTGATGGTGTTTAAAAAATCATCTGCGCTTTTACTGTTTGCTTGGGTTTTATTTTGTGCCATGGTTATATATCTAAGATTGGTTTCTTAAATATTAGCACATTTTATTTGCCTATGCAGAATGATGAGAAAATTTCTCCCAGCAAATCATCGCTGGTGAATTCTCCGGTGATTTGATTGAGGTGTTCCTGGGCTTGTCTTAAATCCTCGGCCACCAATTCTCCCGCTTGATTGTTGAGGAAGTTATGTTCAGCAACACTTATGTTTTCAAGGGTTTTTTGTAATTGTGTGATATGGCGGGTGCGAGCGGAAAAACTGGTTTCGATTTGGCTTTGATGGCTCAGCGTGTGAATGACTTTTTCTTCCAGTTTTTCAAATCCGGATTGTGTTTTTGCTGAAAGCATCACTTCGTTATCAGCCAAGCCTTTTTCTACTTTTCCGATATCTGACTTGTTATAAATAATGATTTTTCGTTTGTTAAACGGCAGGTCTTGCAGGTTTTCTATTTGTAATTCGACATCTCTTGAGCTATCAATCACTTGTAAAATAATATCGGCTTGTTGCAATATCTCTTTGGCTCTTTTAATGCCTTCTTGTTCAATTTTATCTTCAGTGATGTGAATTCCGGCGGTATCAATAATGGTTACCGGTATTCCTTGGATATGGATGTTTTCTTTGACAATGTCGCGTGTTGTGCCGGCAATATCGGAAACAATAGCGGTTTCGTTACGGGTAAAAAGATTCAAAAGTGATGACTTTCCGACATTGGGTTGTCCGACTATGGCAATCACCACTCCTTTATTTAATAACTGCCCTTGCTGAGCTTTTTGTAAAAGCAAACCCAAATCCTGATGCAGTTGCTTCATTTTTTGCTGTTGTTCTTTATCGGCAAGAAAGTCGATTTCTTCTTCAGGAAAATCTATGGCTGCTTCTATCCAAACACGCAATTCGATGAGTTGGCGTAATATTTGGTTTATTTGTCTGGAAAACTCTCCCTGAAGTGACCTTTGTGCGGCGATGGCAGCTTGTTCCGTTGAGCTGGAAATTAAATCAGCTATGGCTTCTGCTTGTACCAGATCAATTTTTCCGTTCAGAAACGCTCTTTGGGAAAACTCTCCGGGCAAGGCTTGTCTGGCTCCGAGTTTGATAACTGTTTTTAACAGCATGTTCATAATAACAGGTCCGCCGTGAGCTTGTAATTCTATAACATCTTCACCTGTAAATGATTTCGGATTGGGAAAGTAAAGAATAAGACCTTCATCAAGCAGATTTTCACCATCATAAAACTCAGCATAGGTCGCCAGACGTGGTTTGGGTGATTTATGTGATATTTTTTCAGCAATCTCCAAAGCATTTTCACCGGAGATTCTGATGATACCAACACCGCCTGCACCCGGCGCAGTTGCGATGGCGGCGATGGTATCATTTTGTAGCATTATTAACCTTTTGCTTCGATTCGCTTAGTGATAATCCATTGTTGCACCAGCGATAAGGAGCTGTTAACCGCCCAGTACAATACCAAACCGGACTGGAAGAATGCAAACATAATTGAAAATGCAATCGGCATGATTTTCATGATTTTTTCCTGCATTGGATCCATACCAACAGTTGGCGAAAGTCTTTGAGTCATAATCATGGCAAAGGCATTGATTGCCGGCAGAATAAAATACGGATCTGGTGTGCTTAAGTCTTGTAACCACAATATAAAAGGAGCTTGACGTAGCTCTACAGACTCTAATAGTACCCAATACAAAGCAATGAATACCGGAATTTGTACCAGCATTGGCAAACAACCGCCCATTGGATTCACTTTTTCCTGTTTGTACAGCTTCATCATTTCTTCATTGAATTTCTGACGATTATCCTTGTGTCTTTCTTTCAATGTTTTGATGCGCGGTTGCAATTTACGCATTCTTGCCATTGAGTTGTATTGTTTTTCTGTGAGTTTGAAGAAAAGCAATTTAATCAATATGGTTAACACAATGATTGACCAACCCCAATTACCAATCATCGAATGAATTTTATTCAACACCCAAAATAGTGGCTTGGCAATAGCGGTAAACATTCCATAATCAACAGTTAAATCCAAGCCTTTGGATATTTTTGGTAGTTCTTCCTGAATTTTTGGACCTACATAAAGCTGAGTTGAAATTTGACCTTCAGCTCCCGGTTGCACTTCGCTATAACCGGATGTGGCACGAATAATGTATGGTGTTTCCGATGTTGGAAGATATTGTGACGAAATAGCTGAATTCGTTTCACTCATGATAAAGCCACTAAAGAAGTAGTGTTGAACCATAGCTATCCAGCCCGGAGTGTTTATTTTGACATTGATGTTTTCATCCGGATCACTGAAGTCTTCCAGTTTTAGCTTGGTATAGCCTTCATTTGGCTCAAAATAACCTGCTCCTTTGAATGACATTCTTCCTGCATCACTAAAGGAAACTTCGTTATTTAACCAAGGATTGTTTCTTTGCAGTTGCTTGTATTGTTGGCCTTGCCATACAACACTGGAGTTGTTTTGAATATTGTCGGTGATTCCCACTAAATAAGAATCTGCATCAATGCTATAGACTTTGGTTAATTTCACTCCGTTTTTCTCAATTACAAACGGAATGTCTAATTTTCCTGAAGTAACATTATATTGTGATTGGTTCACACTATAGGTTTCAGTATGAACAAATCGTTGTTGTGAGCTCAGCAAACCTGTTTGTGCATAGTAAGAGCTTTCATTGGAGTGATTAAAAAGAATGACGTTTTCTTTTGATTTCTTTGTTACCGGATAATTTAATAACTCAGCATAAATAATTGAAGCACCGACCGTATCAATTTGTAGTTTTAAGACATTGGTGGTTACTGTAACAATAGAGTCTGCGTTTCTTTGTTTTGAAATCTCCGGTGTAGCTGCATTCGGTGTGACCGCTGTTTGTTCAGGAATATCATTTCCATTTGTTAATGGAACGGTATTATCATCGGCTACAGCCTGAGATGGATTCACTCCGGTTATATTTTCAACTTGCGGTTGTGGACCGTAATCTTTTTGCCACTCGGCATAAAGCAAAAAACCTAAAAAAATTAATGCAATTAATAATAAGTTCTTGGGATTATTCATTACTGTTTCCTGATTTGTTGTATTCTACTTTCTGCCTTAATCCACAGACTTTCAAGTGAATTGAATATTTCTGCGTTTTTTTGCTCACTGATTTTTCCTCTTGCCATAACAACAAAATCACAAGCAGTTTGAAATGAGTGGTTTCGAAAACTTTCTCTGACAAGTCTTTTAATTCTGTTTCTCTGAACGGCTCTTTTATCGACTTTCTTTGAAACAATTAAGCCAAGCTTTGAATTTTCTTTTGAATTTATGTGGATCAATATAAGGAAAAATGCATCAGAAACTTTGACCGACTTGTTAAATACCTTGCTATAGTCTGCTTTTGTTAACAAACGAGCTTTTTTAGGAAAGCCAGTCAATGTCCTTTTTGAAAACTTTGAGTGTTTTAAACAGTTAGTTTATGTCTGCCTTTTGCTCTTCTGGCATTAATAACAGCTCGACCACCTTTTGTTTTCATACGTGCTCTAAAACCATGAGTTCTTGCACGCTTTAAATTACTTGGTTGAAAAGTTCTTTTCATGATACACCTTGTATTTTTATATTGAATTCAATTGAAATTTAAGAAAAAACCCAACGCGTTTTAAGTTCTTCCTTAAAAAAGGTTGGCTAGGATACTTATTTTTAACATTTTTTTCAACATTTTTAGGTTTCTTTTTATGTTATTACTAACAATTATCACTAATTTAAAAAGATTTAACAAATTCTGTAGTTATCTATTGTTAATATTGGGTGTATAATGTCCGACTTTCCTCTCAATGTTAAAGTTAATTCAATATGATTTGGAGCAAATGTCTCAAGCGTCTGCAATCCGAAGTTTCCGCGCAGGAAATTGACATTTGGCTACGTCCTTTAAAAGTTATTGAAGAGCTTAATTGTATCAATATCATCGCTCCTAATGACATTATTATGGATCGTATTAATGATAATTATTTGAAGCTATTAAAATTGGCATTAAGTGATATATCTGACATTGATTATGAAATAACAGTTAGTTATCCGATCAGCCCATTTACTCAAAATAATCACAATCAAAAAAAATCGGATGGATTTCCATCACTTCCGTCAAACATTGATAAGACTTTTACTTTTGACAATTTCGTGGAAGGCAGTTCAAACAGTCTGGCAATGGCCTCAGCGATTCGTGTTGCACAAGATGCTTCCACTGATTATAACCCTTTATTGATTTATGGCAGCACCGGATTAGGTAAAACACATTTATTACATGCAATCGGCAATAAAATTAAGGAAATTAATCCTCAAGCAATTGTTTGTTATGTTCATTCTGAACAATTTGTTAATAACATGATTAGCGCAATCAGAAATAATTCAATTGATAAATTTAAAGAGCAATACCGATCTGTAGATGCTTTGTTGATTGATGATATACAATTTTTTGCCGGAAAAGACCGAACACAAGAAGAATTTTTTCACACATTCAACCATTTGCTTGAGTACAAACAAAGAGTTATCATCACTTGCGATCGGTTTCCAAAAGAGGTCAACGGTCTTGAATCTCGCTTGAAGTCTCGATTAGGTTGGGGTGTTATATTATCAATTGATCCACCTGAGTTTGAAACCCGGGTTGCTATTTTACAAAAGAAAGCTTTACAGCAAGGAATTATCTTGGCAGATAATATTGCACATTATATTGCTGATAAAATTAAATCTAATATCAGAGAACTGGAAGGTGCTTTGAAAACTTTACTGGCCTCTGCCAGTTTAAGACATATTGATATTGATTTGGACTTTACAAAAGAGACATTAAAAGAGTTATTTAATGTTCATCAAAAACAAATTTCTGTCGATAATATCATTACTCAAACAGCTAATTATTACAATATTAAAAAGTCGGATTTACTTTCAAAAAAACGGGTTCGTTCCATCGCCAGACCTCGTCAAATGGCAATGTTTTTATCTAAGGAACTCACTGATAAAAGTTTACCTGAAATTGGTGAGGCTTTTGGAGGAAAAGATCACACCACTGTAATTTATGCTTGTCGAAAAATAAAAGAATTGATGGATGAAAACTCTGATTGGATTGAAGATAAACAGAAGCTTATTAATTTATTAACTATTTAAAATTATTTATTGTTATATAATAAGCTGTGAATAAGTTGTGGAAAAAATGTATTTAAATTTAAAAGGAAAATTATCCACAGGAAACTAACAAAAATAAAACAACTACAGATCATTGAAAACTTATTTAAATTCAATAAGTTATAAATATTTTAGTGTTTTATTTAAATACTTACTATTACTAAATTTATAAATATTATGATATTTAATATACAAAGAGAAAATCTTTTACAACCATTAACTGAAATCATTGGTGTTATCGAAAGTAAACAAACTCTAACTATTCTAGGAAATTTTTATATTAAGGCTTATAACAATATTCTTTCATTTACTGCTAGTGATTCAGAAGTTGAAATGATTGGTAGTTGTAACGCTGACGTTATAGAAGAGGGAGAAATAACGATTCCGGCAAAGAAAATGTTTGATATTTGCAAAGCTTTGTCTGATGGGTCTCTGATTAATTTCTCAATTAGTGATAATAAATGCATAATAACAGCCGGACAAAGTAAATTTAGTTTATCGACTTTGCCGGGTTCAGAATATCCATTAATTGAAAATGTTGAAACTTATGAAAACATTGAACTTGAAGCATCTGTTCTTAAGAATTTATTAAACCAATCTGCTTTTTGTATGGCTGTTCAAGATGTCCGATATTTTTTAAACGGTCTTTTATTTGAATTAGATGGAAACAAAATTCGTTGTGTTTCTGCAGACGGACATAGACTTGCTTTATCTGAAACCAATTTTGATAATAATAAACAAATTAATAAGCAGTTTTTAATTCCAAGAAAAGGAGTATTAGAGTTACAAAAATTAATTAGGGATAAAGATCAAAATGTTTCCATAAATATGGGTAAGAATCACATTAACTTTATTTGCGATGGGATTAGTTTAACTTCAAAACTGATAGATGGTAATTTTCCTGATTATCAAACGGTCATTCCGTTGGATATGGAGCAATTTTTCACAGCAGATAAAAACACTTTAAAGTCTGCATTATTAAGGGTTGCTATTTTATCCAATGAAAAATTTAAAGGGGTTAAGCTCAATATTGAGAATAATAGTTTAAATATTATCGGGCATAACCCGGAACAGGAACAAGCTGAGGAAATTGTTAATATTAACTCCAATATAAATGATATAAAAACCGGGTTTAATGTTAATTATTTAGTTGATGCAATTAATGCTATTGATAGCGATCAAATTATGTTCAGTTTTAAAAACGCTTTAAGCAGTTGTTTAATTAAACACCCTGAAGATAATAGTTGTCGATTGATAGTCATGCCCATTAGAATCTAATTTGTGTTTATTAACAAACTCAGAATATTAAACTTTAGAAATATTCTTGATAAAGATTTTAAATTTGAAAACAAAGTAAATATTTTCTACGGTGAGAATGGAGTAGGAAAAACAAGTATTCTCGAAGCAATTAATTATATTTCGTCCGGTAAATCATTCAGGAAAGGTAATTACAAAGATTTTATTAATTATAAATCTAACGAATTTACTATTTATCTCGGTTATAACAAGGATGATTTAGAAAACTCCATTTCTGTTCGTAAAGACAAAAAAGGTCAATGGAAAGCAAAAAAGAACAATACCAACATTTCTCAGCAATCCACTCTTACTGAGTCCTTGCCTGTAATTTCAATTGACCCTGAAGTTTATCGTTTAGTTGACTCAAGCCCACAATACAGAAGATCTTTTATTGATTGGTTAGTGTTTCACGTGAAACATGATTATTTACTATTGTGGAAAAAAACACATAAATGTATTAAACAACTAAATACTTTATATAAACTCAGAGGTAATACAAATGAGATAAATACATGGGAGCAAATATTAGTTAGTTGTACAGAAAAGCTCAATCAAGTCAGAAATCATTACTTTCTACAAATATCACCAATAATCACAAGTATAGTAAGAGAAATTTCACCGGATTTAGATGGTATTGTTTTGAGTTATAAAAGAGGTTGGACCGAAGGATTTTCTTTTATCCAACAACTTGAAAATGACAGGGAGAAAAATTTAAAGTATGGACAGCTTTTAAACGGTCCTCATAAGATGGATATAAAAATAACAATTAATCATACAGATGCTTCTAAAGTTTTATCGCGCGGACAAAAGAAAATGCTTTCTATTGTTTTTTATCTGGCTTATTTAAAAGTACTGGAAGTCAATCAGATTTTTCCAATCCTGTGTTTAGATGATTTTGACGCTGAGATTGATGAACATAAATTAAAAACAACGTCAGAATATTTTAAATCTTATCAGTCACAGATTTTTATAACTTCTGTTCATAAAGAAAAAATTGTTAAAGCATTTCCGAATGCCGATTTGTTTCACGTGAAACATTCATAGTTCTTGTTTTTATTGGTGTAATGAAAATTATATTGTCTTTTAGAGATGATATTAATCTGTTATAATTCCCCGTTGATATTTTAAGAGAAAATTTATATGTCAGATAACTATAATTCTTCCAATATTAAAGTCTTAAAAGGGCTTGATGCGGTTCGTAAAAGACCGGGAATGTATATTGGTGATACGGATGATGGAACCGGTTTACATCACATGGTGTTTGAGGTTGTAGATAATGCCATTGATGAGGCATTGGCTGGTCATTGTGATGATATTCAGGTTGTGATCCATAAAGATGGTTCGGTCAGTGTTTCTGATAATGGTCGTGGAATTCCGGTTGATATTCATAAAGAAGAAGGAGTTTCTGCTGCTCAAGTTATTATGACAGTTCTGCACGCCGGTGGTAAGTTTGATGATAATTCATACAAGGTTTCCGGTGGTTTACATGGTGTAGGTGTGTCTGTTGTAAATGCGCTTTCTATTAAGTTAATTCTTAGAATTAAGAGAGATGGAAAGTTATATTACCAGGAATATAAAATGGGTGAACCTTTAGCACCGCTTGCGGAAATTGGAGAGACAAATGAAAGTGGAACGACTTTGCAATTTTATCCATCAGCGGAAATTTTCTCTGATATTGAGTTTCACTATGATATTCTGGCAAAAAGATTAAGAGAGTTATCGTTTCTAAATTCAGGTGTAAAAATATGTTTGAGTGATGAAAGGGATGATAGAAATGATAAATTTGAGTACGAAGGTGGTATTTCCTCGTTTGTACAACACTTAGGACGTCGTAAGAAACCCCTTCATCAATCAGTTATCCATTTTGATGGTGGAGATGATGCAGGAACTACAGTAGAAGTTTCAATGCAATGGACAGACTCTTACCAAGAAAATGTTTATTGTTTTACCAATAATATTCCTCAGAAAGATGGGGGAACACATCTAGCAGGATTCCGAGGAGCTTTAACTCGAACAATTAATAATTATCTGGCTGGCAACTCTAAAAAAGGTGTTACAGCGTCAGGAGATGACTGTAGAGAAGGGTTGATAGCTGTTGTTTCGGTAAAAACCCCTGATCCGAAATTTTCATCACAAACGAAAGACAAATTGGTTTCATCAGAAGTGAAATCTATTGTTGAAAGTTGTGTGGGTGAAAAACTGGCAGATTTTTTCCTGGAAAACCCTATTGAAGCAAAAATAGTGACTGAAAAAGTCATAGAGGCAAGTAGGGCCAGAGAAGCAGCTAGAAAAGCCAGGGAAATGACGCGTCGCAAAGGAGCTCTTGATATTGCTGGACTTCCTGGTAAATTGGCTGATTGTCAGGAGAAAGATCCATCATTATCTGAAATATTTCTGGTAGAGGGTGATTCTGCGGGTGGATCTGCTAAACAAGGTCGTAATAGAAAATCTCAGGCAATTCTTCCGCTAAAGGGAAAAATTCTCAATGTGGAAAAAGCCCGTTTCGATAAAATGCTTCAATCCGCAGAAGTAGGGACTTTGATTACTGCTTTGGGATGTGGAATAGGTAAAGAAGATTTTGATGCGGATAAATTGCGCTATCATAAAATTATTATTATGACCGATGCTGATGTGGACGGTTCACATATCAGAACATTATTGTTGACTTTTTTCTACAGACAAACACCTGAGTTAATTGAAAGAGGTCATATTTACATTGGTCAACCACCTCTTTATAAGGTTAAATACGGCAAACAGGAAAACTATATTAAAGATGATGAAGAATTAAATAATTATTTACTGGCTCGTGCCATTGAAAACACCAGTCTTCATTATCAAAAAAACACTCCGCCATTGACAGGTCTAGGACTAGAACAGTTAATAAAACAACATTTGGATGTTAAAAGTATCACAAAAAGACTATCAATCATTCATGATAAACAAGTAATGAGATTGTTGCTGAATACGGATGTGATTGGTTCTGAAAAACTATCAAATAAACAGGAATTAAAATCTTGGTGTGAAAAAGCACAACAGTTGTTGAACAAAGAAGTAAAAGCCGGTGTGAGCTGGAGCGTCGATCTTTCAAAAGAATCTGATGCTATAGAGTTTATCGAAAATGCCAATGGATTGGTTAATACCACGACATTGAAGTATTCCTTCTTTGAATCATCGGATTACAAAGCGATTGCTGATTTAACGCAACAAACACTTGATTTAATCACAACCGATTCTTATTTCTTAAAAAATGAAAAAACATTTGAATTCAATAACTTAGAAGATGGAATCAATCAATTATTTGCAATTGCCAAAAAAGGATTGACGATTAGCAGATTTAAAGGTTTGGGTGAAATGAATCCTGAACAACTATGGGAAACCACAATGGATCCGGAAACACGCCGTTTGCTCCAGGTTACCATAGAAGACGCTGTTGGGGCAGATGAAATCTTCTCAACCTTGATGGGTGATGTTGTTGAACCTCGCAGAGAATTTATCGAACAAAACGCTTTATATGTTACCAATCTGGATGTGTAATTATGAATGAACAACTAAGACAAAGAATAGAGAGTTTGGTTAATAGCAACAAATGCATGTTGTTTATGAAGGGAAACCCCAAACAACCACAATGCGGCTTTTCAAGTAATACGGTAAAAATTGTACAAGAGTTGCTAGGCTCTGATTTTGCTACATTTAATGTTTTGGAAGATATGGAAGTCAGAGAAGGAATCAAAGAATACGGAAACTGGCCAACAATTCCTCAGTTATACATTAATGGAGAGCTTGTTGGAGGAAATGACATTGTTACTGAAATGTATAATACCGGGGAGTTGCAATCTTTACTAGGATTACCACAACCGGAAAGAACACCTGCAAAGATAACGATTTCTGAAAAAGCTAAAGAGAATATATTACAAGGAATAGAAAACATTGGCTCGAATGTATTAATGCTTTCAATAGATGGAAATTACAATACCCGTTTTTCAATTGAGCAACCAAAGGGATATGAATTATTTTCAGAAATAGGGGAAATAAAAATCTATATGGATATCGGGACAGCAAAACGTGCTAATGGGATTGAAATTGACTGGGTTGAAGACCTACAAGGTTCAGGTTTAGTCATAAAAAACCCTAATGAACCCAAAGCAGTGAACCAACTTTCTCAACAAGAATTCGCAAAAGGCTTAAAAGACGGCACGTTTAATCATATTTATGATGTTCGTACTGAAGCTGAATTTGCTCAGAAAGCCATTCCTGGTTCAAAGCGATTGGATAAATTAGCAATGCAGGAAATAGAGCAATTGGATAAAACCACACCTTTGGTGTTTGTTTGTAATGTGGGAAACAGCAGTATGGGTGCTTGTGAGTATTATCGAAAACAAGGATTTACCAATGTTAATAATCTTGCAGGCGGAATTTCTAGCTGGAAAGAATAAACATTGAAAAGTAAAAGGAACAAACTTGCCACTCAAATAGTGCCGGCAATAGTTGCTATTGTTTTTCTTTTTTTGTACAACAACTACGTTGATACAGGAAAAAACTCTCAAAAGACTAACAATGGTATTATTGAACAACTATTTAAATCTCGTAAATCCGGACAAGATGTTACAATTTCGGCGGAAGTAATAAAAACATTGTCAGATGATAACGATGGCAGCAGACACCAGAGATTTCTTGTAAAATCCGGAATGCATTCATTGTTAATAGCGCATAATATTGATATTGCTCCGAGAGTCCCAATCGAGAAAGGAAGTATCTTGGAAATAAAGGGGGTTTATGAGTGGAATGAAAAAGGCGGTGTGATTCATTGGACTCACAGAGACCTTAATCAAAAACGGCCCGGTGGCTGGATTAAATATAACAACAAAAAGTATCAATAAACATGAAAAAAATCTGGTATCAAGAGCCACCTCTGGCGAGTCTCAATCAATATAGAGCATCAGGATTAGGAGAGGTTCTTGAAATAAAAATAGTCGGTAGAGGAAAGAACTGGTTATTGGCAGAAATGCCGGTAAAAGAACAACATAAACAGCCTTTCGGTATTGTTCATGGTGGAGCAACTGCTGCATTAGCAGAAACAGTTGCCAGTATTGCCGGTTGGTTGTGCATCAACCCTAAAACGAAAGCATCTGTTGGTTTGGAGTTAAATATTAACCATTTAAAATCAGTGACTCAAGGAGCTCTGTTTGCAAAAGGTACAGCAGTTCATGTTGGAGGAACAACACAGGTTTGGCAAAGTGATATTTTTAACTCAGAGTTAAAACAGGTTTCAACATCAAGATTAACAGTAATGGTGATTGACAGAAAGTAAAATGTTATTTATTCGGTTTTTACTTCGGTTTATTGCTCTTATTCTTTCAGCGTTTGGAATATTCCCTTTTGTGGTTTTATCGTTAAGTGTCTTACAAAAAACAAACCAAAGAAAATTACAAAAAAAAGTATTGAACAATTGGTCAAAACTTTTATGTTTTGTCTGTGGATTAAAACTGGAAACCAGAGGCAACATTCAAGAAAACCCGGTTTTTTTAGTTGCCAATCATGTGAGTTGGCTCGATATTCCTGTTATTCACAGTTATAAACTGGCTGGATTCGTTGCCAAGTATGAAATTTCAAAATGGCCGCTTTTAGGCTGGGCGGTTCGCTCGGGAGAAACAGTTTTTATCAATCGAGGAAAACACGACTCTCGAAAAGTTGTACTTGAAACCATAAAAGGACGATTAAAACAAGGCCGCTCCATTGCGGTTTTTCCCGAAGGAACAGCAACCAACGGAGAGTACCTCGGTCGTTTTCATCGCCAACTCATGCAAGCAGCGATTGAAACCGAAACACCAATGCAAGCCATAGCAATCAAATTTATAAATAAAGATGGAAAAAGAAATAAGAAAATAGCGTTTGTTGAAAACGAAAACTTCTTAAAGAATGTTCTAAGAATTTTGAGTTTACCGACTAGTAAAGTTGAACTGACCTTTTGTGATGTTATCAACACAAAAGACAAAACTGCAAAACAGATAGCAATGCTTTCAGAACAACAGGTTTCAAAGGTTCTAACAGAAAATGATTATCTGTAATCCCGGAATCAAACCAAAAAACAAACACATCCAAACCATACTGGCAAGTTCAAAGGTTCGCTTGCTTCGTCTTAAAAACAAGACCTCTTTTGCAAATACAAAAAAAGAAGTCATTGAAACTCCCGATGCTAAGCTTCTCGGTTTTTATAATCAAAAAGAAAAAGCGGAAAGTTTGTATATTCTAATCCATGGATGGGAAGGCTCATCAAATTCAACATACATACAGCTTTTGGCAAACACCTTATTGACAAAAAAAAATGCCTCTGTCTTTAGGTTGAATCTAAGAGACCATGGAGAAAGTCATCACCTGAACAAGCAGATCTTCCATTCTTGCCGATTGGAGGAGGTATTAGATGCGGTTAAAGCTGTTACCGAAAAGTATAATTATAAAAACTATTTTTTGTGTGGTTTTTCACTAGGCGGAAACTTTTCCTTACGAGTGGCAGCAAATGTTTACGAAAAACAAATAAAACTCAATAAAGTTTTTGCAATTTCACCACCAATCGACCCCAAAAAGAGCATGATAGCGATAGAAGCCAGTAAAATCTATTCACGTTATTTTATGAAAAAATGGAAACGATCATTAATTAAGAAAAGAGAACTGTTCCCTGATTTATTTGAAGAAGAGGGCTTTAATAAAATCAACTCACTCAATGAGCTGACGAAAAAACTCATAGTGGAACACTCAGAATATGAAACAACAGACGAGTATTTTCAGGGATATAGCATTACAAAAGAAATACTAAAAAAAATATCAATACCTTGTGATGTCATAACATCCTGGGATGACCCGGTGATTCCATTTGAGGATTTCAACATTTTAGACAAGCAGGAAAATGTAAAATTAGTCACCTCAAAACACGGAGGCCATTGTGGGTTTATCAACAGCTGGAAAATGACAAGCTGGATTGAACAATACATTCTGGAAAATAGTTAAAAATGCAAACAGAAGAACTTATACAATGGTTGGTTTTAGCAATTGTTCAGGGCATAACTGAATATTTGCCGGTCTCTTCCTCAGCACACTTGATTTTGGTTCCTGCAATTATGGATTGGAAAGATCAAGGTCTAATGATGGATATTGCCGCACATGGAGGTTCTCTGCTGGCAGTCATGTGGTATTTTAAAAAAGAAATTTTAGAGCTTTTAACCGGACAAAAAAACAAATTATTCATTCAGCTTGTTATAGCAACCATTCCTTTGGCATTAGTCGGAGTGCTCGCTGCCGGATATATAGAGGAAAACTTAAGGTCACCAACAATCATCGCTATTTCCAGTATTGTTTTTGGTGTAATTTTGTTTTTAAGTGAAAAACTGGCAAAATCAAACAATGAAATAACAACAAAAAACGCTTTTTTAATTGGTATTGGACAGGTTTTAGCCCTGATTCCGGGAGCGTCAAGGTCAGGAGTGACAATGACAACAGCGATGTTACAAGGTTATAGCAAAACACAGGCAGCAAAGTTTTCTTTTCTGTTGGCGATTCCGGCACTGTTGATGACAACTGCTTATGGGACACTAAAAGTCTATCAAAATCCGGAAGAGTATAACCCAACAGGATTTATAATCATTTTAGTTCTCAGTTTTATCTCCTCATTGATTTCGATTAAGCTATTTTTGAAGCTGATAGAGAAAATTAAAATGTCTTACTTTATGTGGTACAGAATCATACTCGGAGCTTTAATATTGTGGTTGCTGACATGAAAGAGTTATCAATAAAATGTCGATATGGTAATAAAGCAGCGCTGAGCTGGGGAGAAGGAAATCCAAAAAAAATACTGGCGTTGCATGGTTGGTTGGATAATGCCGCCTCGTTCTATCACTTAGCACCTTTGCTTGCTGAAAAAGGCTATGAAGTTGTTGCCGTGGATTTTGCCGGACATGGTCATTCAGATTACAGAGCGCAGGGACACTATGCTCACTTTATAGATTATGTGCTGGATATTCAGGATGTTTTAACTCAACTGAACTGGAAAAAACCAATATTGCTGGGGCATTCAATGGGAGCAGCAATGTCAGTGATGTATAGCGCCGCATTTCCGGAAAAAATTGATAAAAACATAATGATTGAAAATGTTGGACCGGTACCATCTTATGGAAAAGGCGAGGCTGCAAGCAACTTAAGAGAGGCATTATTGCAATGGCAAGCTCATAGTGAAGAGCATACCAGCTTTCATAAAAACATTGATTCAGCACTACAAGCAAGATTGAAGGTAACTCCGATGGAGGCAAAATACCTTAAACCGATGGTCGAAAGAGGACTTAAAAAAACCTCCGAAGGTTATCATTGGAGAACGGATAAACGTCTGAGACTTAGAAGTTTGTTTCGTTTTTCAGAAGAAATAGTACAAGATATTCTCAGCTCACCGAAGCCGGATACTCTGTTAATTCTTGCCAAACCATTCACTTATGCATTAAGTTATCCAACGGCTCAGCAACGCATAGAGAAGTTGTCAGCAAGCAAGGTGGTTTTTATTGAAGGCAATCATCATCTTCACATGGATAAATCTGAACAGGTTTTTTCTGAAATAGAATCTTTTCTGGAATAGATAAAATTATGGGTGTTCAAATTTCACCATCAATATTATTGTTGGTTGTAGCAGCTTATTCAGCGTTATTATTTTTAATTGCGAAAATAACGTCAAAAAACTCAACGAACCTAGATTTTTTTAATGGTTCAAGACAATCTCCATGGCCGGTTGTTGCTTTTGGAATGATTGGTGCGACTTTATCCGGGGTGACGTTTATTTCGATTCCGGGGATTGTAAAAACCACGCAGTTTTCATATTTGCAAATGGTGATTGGTTACGGAATTGGTTATGCCGTCATTGCTTATGTGCTTTTGCCTTTGTATTATCGAAAAAACCTAATTTCAATTTATGGTTATCTTCAGCAAAGATTTGGTCGGCAAACACAAATAACCGGCTCGGCATTCTTTATTCTTTCCAGATTGATTGGAGCATCCTTTCGTCTGTATTTGATGGCTATGGTTTTACAGGATTTTATTTTAGTCCATTTTGGCATTTCATTTTGGCAAACGGTATTAATCAGCTTGGTGTTAATCTGGCTTTACACAGCAAAAGCAGGAATTAAAACCATTGTTTGGACAGACACTTTGCAAACTTTCTTTATGATTTTGGCTGTTGTTGTTGCAATTTTTACCATTACATCAGGAATGAATCAAAGTTTGCTCGATATGTTTTCTGTTGTCAAAAACAGTGATTTGTCGAAAACTTTTTTCTTTGAGAATGGTTGGCAAGATAAAAACAACTTTATTAAACAAGTTTTAGCAGGCGCTTTGATTGCAATTGTAATGACGGGGCTGGATCAAGACATGATGCAAAAAAACATCAGTTGCAAAACTCTTAAAGAGTCTCAAAAAAACATTAAGCTGTTTTATGTAATATTAGTATTCGTCAATATCTTGTTTCTATTTTTAGGAGCCTTGTTATATCTTTATGCGAATCAAAGCGGAATAGAACTCCCGGAACAAACAGATAAAGTTTTTCCTTTTCTGGCGTTTAATTCGATGCCGGCTTATTTCGGGATTATTTTTTTAGTGGGATTACTGGCAGCTGCCTATTCGAGTGCAGACTCAGCTTTAACCTCTTTGACAACCTCTTATTGTTTAGATATTTTAAACAACGAAAATACTTCAAAAACAACCAGAATGTTAATTCACCTCGGCTTTTCAACATTATTATTTTTGATAATACTGGTTTTTAGATATTTTTTGGAAAGTTCAGCAATAACAGGGCTGTTCACATTAGCCGGTTATACTTATGGTCCGTTGTTGGGGTTGTTCGCTTTTGGTATCTTAAGCAAGAAACAAATAAACAACAATTATGTTCCGATACTAGCAATACTTGCTCCTGTCATTACCTTTTTTATGAACAAATATTCAAAAGAATTATTTTTTGGTTATAGCTTTGGTTTTGAGCTTTTGTTGATAAACGGGTTGATAATGTTTTTGGGTTTGTTTTTACTCACAAAAAAGCCGACAGATAAAACATCGCCGGCTTTTTGATTAGCAACAGTCCTTTTAGTTAATTACTGATTTTCATCATTGGGTCTCCCAACAAAGTCCAGCCCAATAAAATATCGTAATAATCCGGATAGTTGGCTGCCATTGTTTGTTTGGAATATAAGATAGACTCACCAACGGTGAATCCCGATGTGGTCATATAAGGCAGCAATAAGTTTCCAAAAATTGCCTCATGACTACTCTCTGCTAATGTGCTGGAACCAAGCACAGCAACCGCACCTTTATTCTCCAAACTCATGAACGAATGAGACATGGTATTAAAGGTCGGAAGAACAAAGTAATTATTCCAACAACCAAACTGATTCACCAAAGTCGGTTTGCCGGCATTATTTAATGCCAAAACATCGTCATTATCAAACAAATGTTCAAACGACCATGTACTAGGGCCGGAGTGACCAAAGTAATTTGTAATGGAAACACCGGAGTTGATATTATTAAACAATGCTTGTTGAGCATCAGTTAATTCAATATCTCCGATATAAGCAGAGGTTGATGACCAACTACCAGGAAGAGAAGAGAGCATTGCATTAGAGTGTTGCTCAAAGGAGGAGTCTCTATCACTAGCGAAAATAGCTGTATTGGTATATGCTCTCGAATTATAGCTAAACATCTTGTTAATCATGTTTTGCAACTCAGAAACAGTTCTCACAGGAAGCCTGCCAATTGCCAAATCCGGAATTAAGTCAGAATCAACATCAGCAAACAGTGAGTCAACAGGAGCATAAGAAATCAGACTGTCTGTTTGATAATACATGGTCGGAATAAAGCTGATTGAACCAAGCCCAAGGTTGTCTTTATAATCATAGCTATCTGAACCCACAAGCATAACAGCACTAATATTGGAGCTGTTATAAGTATCTTTAATAAATGATTGAATGCCACGAGCATCTTTACGGAAGTTTGAATAAAGAGCATATACATCTTCAACATTAACGACCAGAACACTCAAACCGTTATTTTGATGATAACTAATTAAAGGTGCAAGCCCGGCTATAAAGTCTGGATGCGAGATAACCAAGTAGTCGTATTGTTGAGATAGGTCAATAGAAGAGGCTGTACCAAGTTCAATTTCAGGAGCAGAGACATTCGAGTTGCTACCCACATAGTATTTGTTGTTTTCAATAAAAGGAAGCGAAAGATTATAACTGCCATTGTCGAAAGTAATCCCTGCATTAGGGAACTCATACAACTCAGAGCCATTCGTCGAATAAGCAAAAAGGTCATCAACACTGAAGCCTTTGGCAACAAATCCAAGTGATTGTCCAACCTCAAAACCATTTTGGAAAATGATATCAGCAGAAACTCCATTGGTAACGACCGGAACAAAAGCCAAACCATCATTGACTGCGACAATTTCTGAAGGATATTTCAATCTGAAATAATCAAGCAACACAAGATCATAATCAGCTCCGGTATCAGCAGGCATGATAAAGTTCAAAGAACTAGCTCCCTGAATCTGAGAATGAGACAGAATTACACTATCACCCAAAACCTTAACGCCATCTGCATAAAGGTCTGAAACAGTATTGCCGTTGATAGAAACCTGTAAATGATGATCCGGATTAAAACTATCCCAAGCCGTTCCGCCCCATGCTGAGTATTCGAGTTCAGCATCAACACCGTTATTCAGAAGATTAGGTAAAGCCAATGGAAAACTCCAATTGCCGGTTGTTTGATAAACAAGCATTGAAGTGTTATACCAAGGGCTGTTAGCAGGGGATGCGAAAGAGTACTTCAAATCTTCAGTTACAGAAGCCTCAGACATGTAATACGCATCCGGATCAACAGTAACTTGTGAGGTGTTATTCACAGGAGCTTTGGCAAGAGAAGAGTCCAATTTCAAAAGATACACGTTTTCATCGGTATATAATGAATCAGCAGGCTTTCCGATAAAGTCAATGTATGAACCGGGAGCAAAAGTGCTATCAGAAGCTTTACGTGCAACCGCTTTATTCTCAAAAGAAACAGCGATATCACTAGCAGCCACACCATTCCAGTCAACACCGGCAGAAAGCAGGTCTTCATAGGTAACCCTTTGTAGTCCTTCAGAACGAACCTTTAATTTAATAAAATCAAAAGACTGAGCTATCAAAGTTTGTCTACTTTGTTGCAAAGTGTTGGAATCGTTAGAAATTTGAACCCAATCAATCGGTGTGACTTGAGGAACTTTGCCATAAGTTTGATTAACCAGATAGGGTCCGTATTTCGCTTTTGTTCCATCCGTTTTTAGCTCTTCAATTTGGTATTGTTCAACACCTTTCATGGTTGAGGAAACGTTATAACTATGTGGTTTGAGCGAGTTTATACCTTTCGCACCAACAACAGAGTTATTCAATTTTTTCCAACTGTTGTTTACCAAACCATATATGTTAAAACCAACAACCCCTGTTTCAGTAGTTGTTGAAAACTCTACAGATGTACCTGAAGCCAAAGATAAAGCCTTGGTAAAGGATAAAGTTATCGGTGTGAGTTGATTGGCACCGAAACGGTAGTCTTCAACTTCGCCGGAAGTGGCAGTACCAATAGGGCTTTCAGTGGCTAAAACAGGCTCTGAATTATAAAAACGGCAACGAGTTTCGAGAAAATCATCACCATTTTGGCCAAAAGTCGAAGAGCCAGGAATGGAAACATTAATATCAACACCTCCGGAAGCAATACTTTGAGCAACAGATTTTTCACCGGCAGCAAAAGTTCCATCATTGTTCCAGTCAAACCAACAAGCAACATATCCGGCAGCATTAGAGTTAATATTTATATTTGCGGTGAGACTACCAACTTCCCAGTTGCCACTAGCAGTAATTCCGTCATCATCAGCATCATCTCCATCCTGAGCAAAGGTGTTATCCGCTGTCCAGTTTGAACCTAAACGAGCTGTTCCACCACCTTCATGTTTTGCAACTCCGTAAGAGCTGGCTAAATCACCATAATCTGCAGGAAGAAGAGTAGCCCCTGTATCATAGGTAGCAATAACACACCATTGATTCAATGTACCTTGAATGATATTGTCGTTATCCGAAACGTTCATTGTCCAGTTTCCGTTAAGGGCTTCGGAATCAAAAGCAGATAATGGGTTGTTTGGTGAAAATGGGCCGGCTCCAATAGCAGGATTTGGTGGGTTATTTACACACTCGCTTTCCACAGGGTTAACAGCTTCGTCATCAAGAACTGTGTCAATATTGTCTCTACTACACCCATTTCCGGAGCCTGCATAGCCAGGTCTATCGATAACATCAACAGAGGTGTTTGCAGGACTGGTTACACCAACAATAAGATCACCAACCCAAGTGTGAGAGATATCTACGCTAATATTGATATCAGTTATGGTTCCTGTTGTGGCAATATTTAAAATATTATCAACACCGTTCGGGTCGTTATCAGGAATAGTTAGGTTCAAGTTGGCAGCAGAACAAAATGTATCAGTAGCAACCCCTGCTCCTCCAACTGTTTCAAACGCAGCCATAGCATAATCTGTTGAACCACAAGAGTCATTTGCTCTTACCCTCCAGTAATAAACAGTACTGTCTGATAATGAAGCACCAGGCGTGTAGCTGTTTGTACCAACATTAGCCGAAGAAACGATATTTGAGAATGCGGGATCAGTTGCAATATCAATGTCATAACTGCTGGCTCCTGATACAGCTGTCCAAGAAAAAGAAGTGTTGATTGCAACACCTGTACTGCCTTCCGTTGGAGAAGAAAGAGTCGGAGTAGATATTGGAAAAATCACATTCAAGCTTACATCAACAGATTTTGTAACTGCGCCTGTGCCGGATGCTTCAACGGTAATCGTGTTTAAACCTGCAGAAGCTGTATTGTCAACACTAAGATTTAGAATAGAGTCTGTTCCGGGAGCTGCTGCCGGTACAAAATTGTTAAGACTAAAACCACCAGTGATTCCTGTTGGCAATACAGGGTTGAAAGCCAGATTGACTGTGTTGCTATAGCCACCAACAGCGGTTGTTGTTAATGTTACAGGGGTGATGGCTGTTGGTCCTGGGTTGACGCAAACATCCTGGCTTAAATTAGTGCCAGAAAAAGAAATATCAGGGTCTGTCACACAAGTAACAGTAACGTTAGTTACATTATTACCGGAGATACTGCCTGACCCGTTTGTCACAGAGCACGTTTGATTTGGGGAACCTGGTTGAGTTAATACAGTTACTGAAAAAGGGTCTAAATCATCAAGGTAAGTTGAGAAAGTGAATGACCCATCTGCTGCAATCGCTAAATCATCTCCTCCATTGTTTTGAAGAACCAATCCGCTACCAACTAATCCTGTAACATTACCACCAACAGTAAACCCTGGCGGACAATGATTTCCTGTATTTACAAAGTTTTCAAACTCAAGCCCCCATCCGTTTAAAGAGCCGCTACCAGCACCATCGTACGGATCTCTTACGACCAATGTCCAGGTTCCATCCGCATTTTCTCCATCAAACGCACTTAAGGGGTTTGATGGTTGATAGGTTCCTCCGTTCCCTGTGGGGTTACATGGCCAAGCAGCAGCAGAGCCCTCATCATCAAGACTAATGTCAATATTGTTTAAATTCCCGCAAGCGGAGTTGTTGTCAGGCTGACTCATTACTGTTACTGTCGTACCTTGGGGAGAAATCAACTGGACGCTTACAGCGCCAACATATGTGTGTGAAATATTAAGGTCAATTACATTCACATCGTTAATATATCCAACGCCGGCAATAGTAAGTTCTGATAAATTATAAGAAGGAGGTGGAGATAAAGGAATGCTTTTTGGAACATCAACACTAGAAAAAACAGCCGTTGTTTGAGTTCCAGGTGTATAAAACCTAAATGTTGAAGAGGCTGGACCATTGCCACATAGGTTTGATGGAGATACTCTCCAGTAATAACAAGACTCGAGAGCCAGAGTGCCAGATGTGGCACTGGTTAAACCATCAACATTGGCTGTGAAGTCAATGCTTCCAAAGGCTGGGTCATCATCGATTTCAACTGTGTAGCTTTGGGCGTTGACTAATGAAGACCAAGAGACACTTGGTGCCAGTGAGGGAGCATAACTATCATTTGCAGGAGATAATAATGAAGGAGCTGAGACAGGAGTATCAAATAATTTGAGAGTTAAGCTTTCAGTATCTACCTTGCTTCCACCATCAGTTGCTGTAACAGTTAATGGATGGGCTCCTGAAGAAGCAGAATTTAAATTTGTGAATTGCAGTGTGGTTGTGTTAGGAAAAGCAATAGGGTTTGCTGAAAAGCCACAACTCGCACCAGTTGGACAACCTGCAACAGACATGGTTGTTGGAGTATTAAAATCATAGCTTAAGGCCAAGTCATAATTGGTTGTATTATCTGCCTTACAAACATTAATATCGTGTTCTGTAGTGTAATCATCAAAAAGAAGAATGTTATGTTCTTTACAGCCAGGAACCATGAAAGACCCAATATAGGTTCTTCAGTCAGCATTAGTATTGGCATTAATATACTCTGTAGTAAACCAAAAAGTACAATTATCGGCAGGGTCAACATCCATTGAAGCATAATCACCCCAACGCCCCGAGGTGTTTGTTTGAGAACCTCCGCCAGCCCTCATAGTTTGTTCTGCTTCTAACACGCCTAAGTCATCTAAGTCGTTATCATGCACAGAATATTTCATAGAAGGAAAAACAACACTAGATGTTGTAGAATACCCTATACCAATGTTTTGAGACTCATCCATTGAGATACTCGGAGAAAAGCGGTGTGTTGTATCAGGGGCATAAGTGCCCTGTTGCCTAAGAGTCCACTGCAAATCAGCAGTATATTTTCTGAATTCAAACCATCTTGGTGCTGTATGACCACCGGGAACAGCAACAGCATTTACACCCCAAACACCAACCAAAGAGCCGTAAATTCCAAAATTACGATACTGAAACCTTTGTTGCGGCCACCACGAATTACTATCGATCAAGGTAGCAGAGGTAGGTTGTTCCAAGCAATTGCCTTCAAAAAAACCACAAACGGTCCAGTTAAAAGGCTCTAATCCCTCATTTGTTGTGATGGCTTGTAGAGTAAAGGTTGAGTTAGCAGGGGTGTTCCAGTCAACATTAAACGAATAAATATCAATACTATCATTGGCGGGAGAAGGATTAAAATATGAATCACCAGAATCTCGAATAGTATAAAAATAACCAGGCTCATCATCAGGAGGAGGAAGCTCCCCATCATTATCTGCGGGTATAAGTAAGTTTTGAAAGTTTTGAAAAAACTGTGCAGGTCGAGCAGGGTTTCCCAGGAGCATGTTTTCTCGATCTATGGCATAGACATCATACCGGTTTTGTTGTCCTGAGTTTGTTCCCATAAAATAGGCATTATTACTGGCAGCAGGCCATACACCTAGCTTGTAGTAGTCGGGAAAGTCTTGTGTAACTACTTGATATAAATTGTAAGTACCCAAAGGGTCGGCAGAAGTAGAAACGGCAAAACAAACAGACTCAGGTGCTCCGGAAACAGCAAATTGAGTTAAAACCCACCGATCAGCTTGTTCATCATAAAGAGCAATAGGGTCACCATCATTATCGGACTCACAACGACCACCAAAACCGTTCCATAAATCATTAATTGGTCCCGGACCAGCCAAACTATTTCCGACTTTATCAAAAATTTGCATTTGAGAATTGACCATTTGTACAATATGATTTGGACCAACAGCAGCTTCTGTATCTGGTGGTAAAACACCATCAATTCGAGGCATCCCCTCAAAACCACCGGAAGGAGCAGGAGTTCTTAACCCTCCTAACTGAGCCTGCTGTCGGGACTGAATTGCTAATTTATCATTTTGTTTGGATCCAATAGTTCCGAACCTTCGTCCGTGTTCGTCATATAGGTTCTCATGGCGAGGTCTGTTAGTTTCTTGAACCTCATTAAAAGGAATAACAACAGAAGTAGAAAGGCTGCTAAGAGGAGCACTAAGTTTAGGCCCAAGCACTTCAATTTCGAAAGAGTTGGAAACCACATTAAAGGAGTTTGTATAGATTTCAGAAGAAAGTGTTACTGCTTGAAAAGAGGAAATGGTAGAGCGGCGTTTATATCCTTTCCAGTGAGAGCCATCATCACCAGACTTTTTGCCTTGTAAAAGTGCCGAAGACTCCTGAGAATGACCGGCAGGTAAAATCCCAACTTTAGGATATAATGCTTTGCCATCAACAACAATCTGCATTTCAACAGTGGGGTTGTTTGCAAAAAAAGCCTGTAAAGAATCAAACCTAGAGGTTTTATCTCTTTTCCCCAACCCCAAAGAGAGTTTTGCCTTGTTGTCTTGAATCGAAACTTTTTTGAATGACTCAGAATAACTGCTTTCTTCTCTATTCTTTGAAAAATATTTGACGATTACTTTGTGATTTTTCTGGTTTGAAAAGTTCTGTTTTTCAGAAAAAACCGCGTTGTACTCCAGAGTTTTCGGAAAGTGTTTTAATTCATTGAGAACACCCTCATTTTGACTGCTCGCAGCAAAAGAGGTGAAGACCAAAAAGGATAAAAAAAGACGAGTGCTGTGTTTCATAATAATTCTCCCTGACATCCTATGTTGTCAAGCCTAAAAAGTTTTTTGAGTATTTAAGCAGGTTCTAATATGCAAATGATAAATCAAATTTATAGAAAAAAGTTGATTGAAAAGTAAAAAATTGAAACAAAGAGGTATTTAGAGCAGCTTTTTAGTGAAAAAACATTTAGTGACAAATAAAAGTAAGTTCATTTCGTGGTTTATAAAGCTGGAAAGAACACGGGTTTTAATTTATGCTATTGCGAAAAAACAGTCAAATGCAAGCAAAACAAAGCTCTTTACCTCATGCCGTTCTCGTTTTCACCATGCTTGTGGTGATGATTTCGGTTGGCTTCTTCAAGATGCAAATATCTTTGCATATCGTCCTCTATTTTGTGCTGATTTGGGCAGCGTTAAATGCCAGAATGCTGGGATATAGTTTTGGCGACATTCGCCGCATGATGAAAGAAAGCATTTCTCGGTCACTTTCAGCAATCTATGTGTTTTTACTGATTGGAATGGTGATTGCTTCATTTATGAAAAGCGGTACTGTTGTTGCTTTGATTTATTATGGTCTGGATTGGATTACTGCTCAGTGGTTTTTGCCGGTTGGGTTGATTTTATCTTGCTTGATGTCTCTGGCAACAGGAACATCATGGGGAACCGTTGGAACATTGGGTGTGGTGTTTATTGGTATTGGCTCGGTATTGAATATACCGTTGCCCTTGGTTGCCGGGATGATTATTTCCGGAGCGACTTTTGGAGACAAGTTATCGCCGGTTTCTGATACTACCAATCTGGCAGCTATGAGCAGCGATACCGACTTATATGATCATATTCACTCTATGTTGTACACTACAATACCAACATTTATTTTGGTTTTCGTCATTTTTGCCTACATGGGCTATAACTCCGATCAAGCGACCTCTTTTGAACAAATCAAACAAACTCAGGATGTTCTGGCAGCTAACTTTAAATTAAATCCGTTTGTGACATTTTTGCCTTTGCTGATTTTGTTTGTTATGAGCATCAAGCGTTTTGCTCCGGAAGTGACAATGACTGCCAGTATAATAGTCGCTACAATTATTGCCATACTCTATCAACAAAAAGACGTTGTTGAAGTCACCAATGCTTTATGGGAAAACACCAAAGGAAACACGGAATCAGAAATGATTAATGACTTGATTGGCAGAGGCGGTCTTTATTCGATGGCGTGGACGCTTTTATTATCAATCATGGCGATCGCCATGGGTGGAATATTACATGGAGCCGGGTTCTTAACGGTTTTGTTAAAAGGAATCATAAAAACCATCAAACGAACCGGAAGTTTAATCTCTGCAACCATCGCAACCGGATTTGTAGGAAATTTGTCAATGGGCGAAACCTACATTGTGATAATTTTAAACAGCCAACTCTATAAAAAAGCCTATCAAGCGAAAAACATCAAAACTTCAGTGTTATCTCGATCGGTTGAGGAAGGTTCTACCTTAACAACGGCTTTAATTCCTTGGAGTACAACCAGTATTTTTTATGCAAAAACACTGGAAGTAGCAACTATGGACTATGCGCCGTATGCGTTGTTAAATTATCTCAACCCAATTCTGGCAATGGCGTTTGCCTATCTAGGAATCGCCATCTTTAAGGAAAAAGCCTCGACTAAAGACTAGCAAAGGTGTCGCATTGACCAATGTCGCCGGTTTGCATGCCTTTTTTCAACCAATGAACTCGTTGAGCCGAAGAGCCATGTGTGAAGGACTCAACATTCACTCTTTGTCCGGCATTTTTCTGCAAGGTATCGTCACCAATCGAAGCTGCTGCTTGCAAGCCTTCTTCAACATCACCCTCTTCCAACCAGCGTTTTTGATTGTGAGAAAGAGCCGCCCAAACACCAGCATAACAATCAGCTTGTAATTCCAGTTTAACCAGATATTGATTGGCATTTCTGGGGTCTTGTTGCTGCATCTGGCGCATTTTTCGTTCCGTTCCGGTGATGTTTTGAATATGATGTCCCACCTCATGAGCAATCACATAAGCCTGAGCAAAATCACCCGGAGCACCCATGCGTCTCAACTGTTGGAAAAAACTGAGAGCCAAATAAAGTTTATGATCTCCCGGACAATAAAAGGGCCCGGTTCTTTCCGAATTAACCCCGCAAGCAGACTGAACATTCCCATTAAAAATAACCATTGATGGAGTTTGATATTTAGCATTTCTTCTTTGGAATTCTGAGTTCCAGGCATCTTCAGTCGATGCCAGAATGGTTGATGCAAAGTCATAAAGCTCTTTTTCCGCCGCCGATTGCTGAACAGGGCCGCTTGACGTTGAAGCGCTCTGTTGTTGAGAACCACCAACCATTTGCAATAAAGCCAAAGGATTCTTTCCGGTGATTACAGAAATGACGATAACAACCACAATCGTTAAAACGCTCATCTTGCCACCGGCACGAACCATTCCGCCGCCTCTTCTGTCTTCTACATTGCTACTTTGTCTCTGACCTTTCCAACGCATCGCTTTTTCCAAAAAATAAACCGACGATTACTTTATCACAAATTTATAAAAACAAAAATTAACTATTGTTAAAACAGACTCACAAAGAAATTAACAAAAGACCATACTAAGCATGACCGAAGTATCTCATCATTAAAAAACATCGTCATTTTGAATTAATTTTAGTATCTCCTAAATCTTCATTGTTTTTATTTAATACTCGAAAAATTCTCCTCTTGAGAGGAGATACAGAGGTGTGTTTTCAAGTTACTTTGTTGCCACCCAACAAAGTAACCAAAAATTCATTTGGAATGAATTTTCATGCAAACCCGTAGGGCGAATATCATGGAAGATATGAGTAAAAAAGGGCGCCCCGATACACCGACCTGCGGTTTCCCTCGGTACTCGCAAAATTTGATGCTCAACAAAAACTCGCTACGCTCAGACACTTGTTTCGCATTCATCAAAATTTTCTCCGTTCCTCGGCGGTGTATAAGGGGTTTTAAAAAGAGCCCTCGTCATACTGAGCGAATTGTACGAACTCCAAGAAATCGAACTATCTCTTTCGTATAAAAACCACCATCTTTTATATAGCGTTTTTCCCAATCTTATACTAGAATAAATACAAACCCCAACCACGCTTTCAAAATTTATTTCAAAAGCCAGGTTAGGGGAGCTGGGCGTATATTCTTTAATAAATTGTAATGTATGCGTTTTCAAATTCTTTATATAAACGATTGCATGTATTGAGATGTTGTGTGACATATTATAACAATAACCTATGACAGACGAAAAGAATATCAAAGAGAACCCTAACCCATTCGACAAGTCTATTGACTCTTTTTTAAATAACATAGAAAGTTTGAGAAGCACCTTCCCTTTAATCATGGGAATTCTACAAATTCAAAAAAAGAAAACAATTGATGATCATAGTAGGTTCCTAAAAGATAATTGTGAGTTTGTTGAATTGGAAGAACACTACCTAATAAAACCGGAAAACTCCAGGAAGAACTTTAAGCTTAAAAAAGCAACCACTAATTCTCACCTTGCAGAGAAAATATTAGCAAGGAACTTCATTGTTTCATTGGTAAGCCAGTTTGATACTGTAGTGGTCTAATAAACTCGGACACATTTTTAGCCTATATAATACTGAAAACAAAGGTTAGATAATGTCAAAGAAACAAAGATTATCATTTACGGTTGAGCAGCGTCGTGATTATGCCAAATTGATGGTTGAAGAAGGTTATACCTACAAGCAAGTCATGGATATATCAGGTGCAGGTCAAACAGCGGTCAGTCGCTGGAAAAAGCAATATATTGATGAAATTCACGGAAAAACACCCCAAGGAACTCAAGCAATGACAGCTGAGCAACAAGAAATCCAAAGGCTGAAAAGAATTATGGCGTGCCAAAAGAGACAATGAAATACTAAAAAAGGCCGCAGCCATCTTTGTTCGAAAGGATTAAGTCAAATGATTAAAAAAATAAAGATGGCGCACCCAAAATATCAGACCAAAGAACTTTGCGAGAAGTGTTTAGCGTTCCAACCAGTACGTATTACGACCAAGTCAAAGAAAAGCCCATATCTGCGAAAAAGCAACAAATGCTTCGTATCATCAAACAAACGGCTATTGAAACCAATCACAGTTACGGCAAACGCAGAATGAAAAAGCAACTAAACAATGAAGGATTCAATATTGGCAAATACAAAGCAGCCAGTCTCATGAAAGAGGGAAACATTGTAGCAATCAGGCCTAAGAAAAAGCACCAATACCCTGATGGTGGCATCAGTAATACAAAAGTTGGAAACGTCTTAAATCGACAGTTTAATCAGCCACAGGCCAACACTCATTGGGTCACAGACATCACTTATATACGAAACCACCAATGCTGGAGTTACCTGGCTGCCGTACTTGATTTGGGTGCCAAAGAAATTGTAGGCTGGGCACTGTCAAAGACACCAGATGCACAGCTTGCCACCTTGGCATTGAAAAATGCCATCAATCGTAAGCGACCAATGACCAGCAACTTGCTGGTTCATTCAGATCAAGGCACGCAATACACATCAAACATGTTTGATGTGTATTGCGACCAACTCAAAATAATCAGAAGTATGAGCCGCAGAGGTAATTGTTGGGACAATGCAGTTATGGAACGTTTTTTTAGAAATCTGAAAACAGAAGGTTGAACACATTAAGCTTTATTAATCATGAAGCAGTGATTGCTGAAGTTGAGAGTTATATCTACTTTTACAACTACAAAAGGCTGAACTCAGCAATTGGATACACAACACCAAACAAAAAATATAACGAATTAAAAAAGCAGCCTAAAAATGTGTCCGGAAAAACTTGACCATTACATACATATATAGGTGACTTGATGCGGTGTGTCTTTGATATAAAGCCACATATTATTGACGCATCAGAAAGAAAATTGACATATTCTGACTTAAGAGCCTTTGATACGATTGAAAATGCTCAAGAGTATATAGTCGAAAAAGAAATTGAATCAGTTCTTCGAGATAGCCATTCTGAACAATTTAGTTGGTTTGAAAGAAAACTGAGTCTTAAACTTAGAAGTGATTTACCTGCTTGGAAAGGCTTTGTAGAACTTATACAAAGGAGAAACATATTTGTTCATAATGATGGTAAAGTTTCAACTCAATACTTAAATGTTTGCAAAGAGCATAAAGTTGATCTGTCTAAAGATTTAAAGGCTGGAGATAGTTTGCCAGTAAGCCAAAATTACTTTGAAAAAGCGTTTGACTGTTTGTTTGAAATAAGTTTAAAACTGAATCAGGTTCTTAGGAGAAACTTACAACCAGACCAGCTAGAGAAGGCTGATGAGTCATTTATGAATATAACCTTCGAACTTATCCAAAACAAACAATATAAGCTTGCAGAAATCATGTTTGAGTTTGAAGATAAGTATATCAAGAATTACTCGAATCAAGATACTGAATTAAGAATCCTTTTAAATCGAGCACAGACTTATAAGTGGCTAGGGGATTCTGATAAGTGCAATGAAATAATAAAATCTAGAGATTGGTCTGCTTGTGGAGAGATTCTGAAACTAGGAAGTTATGTCCTTCTAGAAGAGTTTGAATTAGCCTCAGAATCAATGAAAATAATTGGCGACAATGAAAAAATCATTCACAAATCTTCATATACGGATTGGCCAATATTTAAGGACTTCATTCATAGAGATGAATTCAAAACAGCATTTAAAGAAATCTACAAAACAAATGTAGAATTAAAAGAAAAAAACGCCACACGACACACTCTATGAGAACGGGCATCTTGCCAAACACTACAATCATAGCCAAACCGCAAAACCAACACTAACTTAGAAAGCAGAGGTGGCTGATTTAAACAACCTAAACACACCCTTGTATCTCCTCTCAAGAGGAGACTTTCAACGAGTTCCAGGTTAAAACAAGGAATATTGAGGAGATGCTGAAATAAATTCAGCATGACGATGTTCTTTAATATTTCTAGTTTGATAAAATGGCTAGTAAAGCAAACGGCTAATAAAAAAACATGAAACAGTGAAATGCTTGTATTTGTTGATTTATAAGGGTCTGAGAACCATCTTGAAACACCCTGAAACAGGTAGATGGTGCCGGCACGCGGAGTCGAACTGCGGACCTACTGATTACAAGTCAGTTGCTCTACCATCTGAGCTATGCCGGCATTTGAGGGGATGCAGTATAGATAAAAGCAAAATTAAATTCAACAGGTTTTTGAAATTTTATAGTGAAAAAACAGGTTTTGAATAATGCAATTACCAGTTGCATTCCACGCGGTTTAATTCGGCCTCGATATTGAGTTCGGCAGGAGTTGGCAGAACACTCACTTGATCAGCAACAACTGTAAAATCAAGCCAAAACTCGGGCCATTGTTCAATTCGTGTTTGTTTTTGGGCGTTAAAGCCATATCTTTGTAGTTCTTGGATACGGGCATCGGCATTCTGCTGTTCTCGATAAAGCCCTAAGGAAATGGCGTTTTCATCATTTCCACCGGTCACTAAATAGAAATCAGAAATGCTGTAATCTGAAAGTTTTCGGACATTTTCCAGTGCGAGTTCACGAGTGCTTGCAGGTGGAAGATAAACCCATACACCGGCTTCTTGTGAGGAAACAATTTTTCGGGTTCTAATTTTTAGCACGCTACTTTTTAGAGAGTCTAATACCGGCAGTGTTTGAGATTGTGCCGGAAATGGTCCGAGTGAAAAACACTCTTGGGAAAAAGGTTTTTCAACAGTTTCGTTTTGAGATTGCTTTTCTTTCTCGCTTTCCCAAATCGTTGATTGGGTGTCTATTTCGTTTAACAGTACAAGTTTTTGCACTCCGTTATCCGTTGCTTTAAAGACTGGTTTTTTAGGCGTGTTTTGTCGGGCATAAAGAAAGATGCCAATATTTGATAATACTGTGAGTAAAAACAAAACTCGAATGAAAAACATGATTTGGATAAAGCCTCATTGATGTCGAGATGTTAACCGATTTTATAAATTAGTCAACCTTTCTCATGCTTACTTCTCCGGCTGAAATGGTTTTAGTTTCGTTGCCTATTTTTACCAGAAGCTCTCCTTTGGAGGTGATATTGAGATATTTTGCTAGGGTATGACTGTCTCCTTGAATGATTTGAACCAGTTGATTCCTGAATTTGTCATACTGATTCCAAACAGACATGAGACGGCTCAGTCTATAGTTGTTAAATTCCTCAAAAGTTTTTTCCAGCTGGATAATTAATTGTGCAACAAAGTTTGTTTTGTCTAAATTATTCGTTGGAATGTTCATATATTTTTGGGAAATATCTTGTTGCAACGATTGATCGACACTCCAGTTTAAACCGATACCGACAATGGCTCGGCTGTTTGTTTGATTCCCGCTGGCTTCAATTAGGATTCCACCAACTTTACCGGTATCACCGTAAATATCGTTAGGCCATTTTAAAAAGAAGCCCTCGATACCAAAATGATTGAAGGTGTTGATAACAGCCACTGCAACTGCAATGTTCAACCCGGCAAGTTCCGCAAGAGGAACTTGAAACCGATGGCTCACGCTTAATGCAATGGATTGTCCACTAGGTGTTATCCAGGTTTTACCACGACGACCCCGACCGTTGGTTTGGTGATCAGCTAGAAAAATTTCATCTGAGTTTGTCTGATTTGCAAGCAGGTTGGTTGATTCAGTGGATGTATAGAAATTTATTTTTTTGTTGATGTTTTGGGCTTTTAGTAATTTTTCCAATCGAGGTAAATCATAAACATCGCTCATGACTTTGGAATAATCTTTTTCTCAATCCAAGTTTTAATATCCATAATTTCATCCATTGATGCACCATGTTGTATCGGATATTCGTGCCAATCAATCGTATAACCGGCATTTTGGAGAGTGTTTCTTGAGGATTGTCCTAATACGAACGGAACAACCGGATCAAAACTTCCGTGAGCCATAAAAATAGGTGTATTTATGTTTGCGCTATTTTTTTTGTCCAATGATTCAGGTATTGGCAAATAGCAGGACAAGGCAATAATTCCGGCTAATTTTTGCGGGTAGTTCGTTCCGATTTGTAAACTCATGGCTCCGCCTTGAGAAAACCCGGCCAGTATGATTTGTTCCTGTTTAAAGCCATCATTAATTTGTTGGTCAATAAGTTCATAAATTAGTTTTTCAGAGGCGAGAATCCCTTGTTTGTCAGGTTGTTTGCCAATATCCATCATTTTAATATCATACCAGGCACGCATAACCATTCCGCCATTGATAGTGACCGGAATCTTGGGGGCATGAGGAAAAATAAATTTGATATCAAAACCGGGGATTTTAAATTGTGGCACAACCGGTGCAAAATCATTTCCATCAGCTCCTAGCCCATGCAACCAAATAACTACGAATTTCGGGTTTTCCCCTGTTTGAGCAATGACGCTTTGTAACATTGTTCTGACCTTAATTGCGAAAAAAGCAGTTTATCTTAAAATAGCTATTTTTACACGTTCAGTATTAGAAGTTTTATTTATAAACCACATACTCGAAATAAAAATAGAGGTTTTCTACAGAGTTTTCTCCCGAAACAAGATTTGCCTTGGCGGTTGTTGGTAAGGCGGTTGAATTATCGAACTTGATTTCATACGCTCCTTCTGCGCCCAAACAGGGGTCGGAAAAATAGCGAACATGGGACTCTTTGAAATCAATTTTGCTATTCAGTTTTTTATCGAGAGACTCTTGAGTTGTGGCTAGTTGTTTTTCAAACTCAGATTGATCTTCGCTCAGCTCCTGAGCAAATGAAGTTTCTTTTTTTGAACTTTTTTCAACCCAACCCCAATCGACAAGTTTATTGTTTTCGTATTTATAAAAAGACGAACTACCCATTCGATTCAAATCATATCCGACCAAACTTCCATTAGTATCAAAAGAACTTAAGGCTTTGTAACATGTTTGAGTTGCCAGATTGGCTGTTGTTATCTCCGTTGATGCAACTGTCATACGAACGCCCAAAATCGCTTGTTCTTTGAGAGTTGCTTTATCAAAATATTGCAACTCATCAAAAGATATTTTTTCTTCAGCTTCTGCAAAAATACTAAAAACAGCAAATATAGTAAGAAAAATCAACCGCTTAATCATTTTTTCCACCTATGAATAACTGAGCCTAAGCCAGATTCTGTTTGTGCATTGAATAAATCCAACGGGCATATAAAAATAGTCCTACGCAAGTAATTATGCCGATTCCTCCCATGATATACCAAACCATACCTATATTATGAGTGTCATATAAGGTTTGTGTGAGTTGTGATGCCGGCAAATTAGTAAACTCAACTAATTTATCAAAGGCTTCGCCTTGAGGTATTTGCTCAATCAAGTTTTGAGCCATTCCTTTCTCGGCTAACAATTCTCTGGAAAAAGAGTCCTTTGAGGCAAAAGCGTGATATAAAGAAGGTCCCAACTTTCCTTCCAAAGTCCAGCCGATTCCCAGAGGCAACTGAGTGAACCCCAAATACATTGCTGTTTTATCCGGAGGAGCGATATTACCGATAAATTCAGAGCTTTTCGGACTAGACAGCATTTCTCCAACAGAAAAGATAAGAATTCCGATTACGCAAAACCATGCCCAGCTGAAAGAACCAATTAAAAATAATGCAGCTGTTGCCAGCATTGTACCAACAAGCATTGAGGTCGGTGCTCGCATTTTTGCACTGAGTGCAGCAAACAAAAAGCATGTAATCATTATTAACCCTGCATTGAGATTTAAAAGACCTTCAGGGCTGATACTTGTACTCGAGTTCATACCCAATAGAAAATTCCATGCTGAGTTTGAAGTTCCGGCTGGCCCAAAAAGATCTTGCACAATGGTACTGGTGTCAACCCAGTCATCAATATGAGCCGGTAATACATCGAACAACGCATTAAACATAAACCAGAACCCAGAAAAAATAATCATATAATAAAACAAAACCGGATTTTTTAACTCGTGAAGAGCTTCTTTCCATAATGGCTCGGACTTTTCACCTGATTGCTTTCTCCTTTTAGCAGCTTCAAGCCTTTCTTCTTTACCCGGCTCTTTGTACATTAACAAAAATAAGAAGTTAATGCTGATGATAGCGGCACAAACAAAAAACACATTTTCCCAAGCCAAAAGTCTTAGCTGAGCAGCAACCAAAGGCCCTAACCAACCACCAATATTAACTGTTTGATAAAAAACACCCCAAGCCATCGAGCTGTTTTTACGGTTGGTTGATTTGACGATGGTACCTTGTATGCCTGGTTTAAAAATACCTGTTCCTGTGGCAAGGACTACAGCACCGGCAAAGAAACCCCAGTATGTAGCGTAGAATCCCATAATAAGATAACCAATTATTTTCAATACTGTTGAAGCAAAAATGGTTTGTTTGTAACCATATCTGTCAGAAAGTCCGCCGGTAAAAACAGGGATAAAACTCTGTAAAAGAGCCCACACCATCAATATAGTACCAAATTCATTGAGGTTTATACCTAACCCTCCGGCAGAAACCGGATCTTTAGCATAAAGCGTTGCTGTTGCTTTAACGCCATAATAAGCCAGTCTTTCGACCAGCTCCATTCCGCCACAAATCCAGAAAACATAACTCAAACTCGCTAATGAAGCAAAAAGCCCCAGTTGTTTGATGTCATTTGTGCTCGTACTATTCTCATTGTGATTAGTCATAATTGGTACTTTATTATTTGAAACGCAAAAGAGGATACCTGCTCAAAAAAGAAAAGTAAATGTTTTTATTATTCAAGACATTTATCAACTCCTTTAACAAATGAAAATGTAACAACTTTCAAGAAAAACACTCAACACAAGTCCTGATGCACCTGAAAACGAGAAAAAACACTTATCGCAATCAGGTGACTACAGCTTTTTCTCGTTTCCTATGCATCAGTTACTTACACTCCTAAACGCATTTCTATATCGAGATTTGGGATTTTGAAAATGTTTCAACTTTCAAGAAAAACACTCAACAGACAAAAGATGAAAGCTGTATTTTCAGATAATCACGCTGATTTATTTATTAAAATTTGTCGCGAAAGCGGTTGATACTGGTATACTGGCTTCTTTTTTAATAAATGCACTTCATGCATTGAATATTAATTTTAGGGGATTTTTATGACTACTGAAACAACGGCAGAAAATGCTTTTGATAAAGGCGACTTGCTTTGGGGACACCCCAAAGGTCTTTATGTGTGTTTTGCTACTGAGCTATGGGAACGTTTTTCATTCTATGGAATGAAGTTTTTGCTTTTACTATATCTCACAAAGTATCACTTGTTTTCCGATGTTGGGGGGCTTGAGGTCGTCGGCTCATATGCCGGTCTGGTTTATGCTCTTCCTCTGATTGGGGGGTTGTTAGCTGACAGATATCTGGGGATGAGAAAAGCTGTGCTTTTTGGCGGCGTTTTACTTGTTCTGGGTCACTTGTTGATGGCGGTAGAAGGAACTCAGGCGTCAATGGTTAATGGCGAAGTGGTCAGAGATCAGTTCGCTATCAATGTTTTTTATTTAGCATTGTCCTTGATTGTAGTTGGCGTTGGGTTTTTAAAACCAAACATTTCGACAATTGTTGGACAACTTTATCCTGAGAATGACCCTAGAAGAGACTCGGGTTTCACTATTTTCTATCAAGGCATCAACATTGGTTCATTTGTCGCAACAATTATTTGTGCTTGGTTAGGAGAGACTTACGGTTGGTCTTATGGTTTTGGTGCTGCCGGTATGGGTATGCTCATTGGTTTAGTCACTTTTATGTGGGGACAAAAGTACCTTTACGGATATGCTGAACCTCATGACCCTGCGATTCTAAAGCAATCATTTCTCGGTCCAATCAATAAGGAATGGGGGATTTATATAGTTTCTATTTTATCTTTAGGCGTTGTTTGGTTGCTTGTACAAAAAATTGCTGTGGTATTTTTTACTCAGAATATCTTCTTAGTTGGCTCAATCGTTGGTTTGGTATTCTACTCAATGTTTTATAAAAATAACGATCACGATCAAGGATTGGCAAAAGTCTTTATGGCAATATTATTGGTATTGGGATTGATTACAATGCTGAGTGTAACAACCGATCATTTTCCAAACTCAATATTTGGAACAGTTGGAGTATTTAATACATTTGCAGAGTATATGGTTCCATTGGCATGGATTCTTTTTGGTGCAGTTGTTGGTTTCATAATTTATGGATTCATGATGACCAATCATGAAGAGTATTCAAGAATGGTTGTTTTGATTATTCTTATAACATCGACAATAGTCTTCTGGGCACTTTTTGAGCAGTCAGCAGGTTCAATGACTCTATTCGCTGATAGGGTTGTAGATAGGAAAATTATCAACTCTTCTTTTGGTTCAGCAGATGTTTGGATTTTTTACTTGGTTGGTGGAGCGTTTGTTTTTCTGGCTGCTCTTGGCTTGTTATCTGCTAATAAACACAGAAAACTTCATAATACCGGGATGAAGCCCATTGTTTTACCGATTGTAATTGTTGGTGGGTTGATTGCTGCTTTAGGTTTAGGGAAATTAGCATATAGTAGTGGTATGACATGGGTTGGTCATTTGTCATATCTTGGTATTTTTATTTTGTTGCTGGTAGCTGTTATTGTGGCGATTTCATTAGCATTTATTTTGATTGGCTTTTTCTTTGAAAAAGATAAAACAAATACAGTTACAGCAGTGGATTCAAGTACATCATCTGCAAGCCTTGGTGTACTTTCAACCACTTTGTTATTTCTTGGTGCAGGAATTATATACTATGGAGTTTCTTCATTTGGCTCTTTACCAGAAGGAGAATTAAAACCATTGGTATTTGAGCCTACAGCGGGACAATTCGGATCATTAAATGCTTTGTTTATTTTCACATTGGCTCCTGTTTTTGCGGCATTATGGATAAAACTTGGTAAAAGAAACATGGATCCTTCAACTCCTGTGAAATTCAGCTTAGGCTTGATTCAGGTTGGTCTGGGATTTGGTGCTCTTTTATTGGGAGCGATGTTCCCCGGCGAGTCTGGTAAAGTAGCGTGGTTATGGTTAGCATTGGCTTATTTGATTCATACGACTGCTGAGTTGAGCTTATCTCCTGTTGGTTTGTCTGCAGTAACAAAATTATCTATTAAGAGCGTTGTGAGTATGGTTATGGGAGTTTGGTTCCTGGCAACAGCATTGTCTGAAGTTGTTGCCGCATTGCTTGCAAAAATTGCTGCGTTAGATACCGAAGAACTCAATACCTTGACAGTCGTTGAGCAACTGGACAAATACAATGAGCTTTGGATGACCTTGATATATCTTGGTGTTGGTCTGGGCTTGTTCATGTTAATTATTTCTCCTTTCTTGAAAAAAGGCATGAAGGGCATACATTAATAAGCAGATAATTTGCTAATAGAAAGCCTGTTAGAGTTATCGTCTAACAGGCTTTATTTTTTAGGTTTTACAATGCCGTTTTATACATATCAAAACGCAACTGAAGAGAGTTGTGAATATTGCCGATTAGGCTTTGAAGTTTTGCAGCGTTTAAATGCAGAACCTGTGCAACTATGTCCAGAGTGTGGAAACAAGGTTAAGAAAGTGATTTCAGTACCGAATGTTGCTATGGGAACTAAACACTTGACAACTGATAAGAAAGCTGAAGAAAAAGGTTTTACCAAATACAAAAGAGCCGGAAAAGGGGTTTATGAAAAAACTGCCGGTAAAGGTCCGAAATATATTTCTTCTGATTAAGTTAACCAATTAAAAAATATAAACTTGGTAAAACAACAAAAGAAACTATCACACCATAAGCAACTAAGGAAGCAGATAATCTAGGCGAAAGTCCGTCCAATATCGCCAAAGCACCGGCTGAAATCATCGGTGGCATGGCTGATTCAAAAACAACGACCTGATACATTTTGCCATTGAAACCCGCAATCCAAAAAATAAAATAAATTAAAAAAGGCACGATAATCATTTTCAGAACCAATCCTGAAATCAGGGGTATAAGATGGCTGCTTTCGGGTTTAAGTTGCATTTGCAACCCAACAGCCAGCATCACGATTGGAACAAGCGTATTGGCAAGTGGAGTCAAAACCGAAAAATAAAGTGAAGATAGCTCGATATTTTGCAAAGCAAAAGCAGTTAATAAACAAAGAAAAGGAGGAAAAGTAATCACCTTTCTCAAAATCCCCTGAAACGAAATCGAGTGATTATCTTTTCCAAACATCACCAAGATAATTGAGCCATAAATGGATAAAGCCAGAAAAGAGCCCAACTGATCATAAATAACCGCATAGGAAACCGCATCCTCTCCAAAAAATGCCTTAACCATCGGTATTCCAAGAAAAGAAGTGTTGCCCAGTGGAACAAGTAGTAGCAACACTCCCTTCGTTTGTCTGTCCCAATTGAAAAAATGAGATAGCAATAGTACCAATAAAACCGATAGCAACAAAGCCAGCCAGGGAGTCAGCGCAACCATTGCAAAATTTTGGGAGAGTTGTAATTTCGGAATTGTTATCAGAATCAATGCGGGCAATGACACATAAATTACAAACTGATTAAGCACCTGAGAACTATTTTCCGGAAATACATTAAAGCGCCGAAAAGTTATTCCTGCGATCAGCATTAAAATTATGATAATAAAATTTTCCAAGAGATTGCTCAGCTAAAAACCTGTATTCTACACCGCAAATCGCGTTAATCATTGTTTACAAATTAAAAATTTATACGGAAAAAAAAGTGTTACAATGTTTGTTTTTTTACTGAGGCAATTACTATGAGCGGAATAATGGATATGATAACCCAACAACTGGGTTCAAGCATGATGCAACAAATGGCATCTAAAATTGGCGGCGACAATGACGGAATCAAACGAGCTGCGGCGGTTGCTGTTCCAATGATCATTTCAGCATTGCAAAAAAATGCAGGTTCCAGACAAGGTGCTGAATCATTGGCAAATGCTCTGGATAAAAAACACAGTGGTGGGATATTGGATAATCTAGGTAGTTTACTTGGTGGAGACTCCATGAGAGATGGTGGAAAAATTTTGGGTCATGTTTTTGGTAATCGTCAGGACAACATCACTCAGCAATTAGGAAGAGCAACAGGTCTAGGCAATCAAGGAGCCGGAGATTTAATGTCAATGTTGGCACCGATGGTGATGGGCGCATTGGGTAAAGCCAAACAACAAAGTGGAGCCGGAGTGAGTGGATTACAGGATTTACTGAGACAAGAACAACAAACCATTCAAAAACGTCAGCCTAAACAAATGGGTATGATTGAAGGAATGCTCGATAGTGACGGTGACGGCGATGTGGACTTAGGTGATATTTTGAAAAAAGGCTCAGGACTTTTGAGTGGATTTTTTAAATAAGCCTAAAACACCCAAAGTGATAAAAAACCCGTGTTTATCGCGGGTTTTTTAATGAAGATTAATGCTGAATTTGCCGTTTGTTTCTAACGCCTGATTTACCTTGTTTGTTTTGAGGGTTGAGTATATTATCCAGCTTGCCTTTTTCTCCGGTATTTTGAAAGTCTTTATTCAAAGCGTCAAAGGCTAGCTCTTCTTCAATTTCCAAAACTTCTGTCATCTGTTGATAAAGTAACACAAAGAGTCTGCGCAGGGAGATTTTCCAGGTGCTTCCTTCGGCTTCATAGAGATTATCGGATAGCTTTAAAAAGTTTTTAAAAGGAGATTCTCCCATAATTAACTCTTTGCTATTTGAAAAACGCCCCGAGTTTCCAATCATATCCCAGTAACGAGCAAAACGATTGACTCTTTGCATGGTTGCAAAGTCAATATCGCGGGTTTTGAGGATGTTGTAAGGCTGAATACGGCTGTAAACCATTTCGTATTCTTCGGTATGTCGGTTGATGGGTGCTCCTCGCAACCTTTTTAGAATGCCGAGTTGGATTTCCTGTGGGTTGAGTGCAATCAGCTTATCGAAGCTTTTGGAAAAGTTTTGCAGGCTGTCTCCAGGAAGTCCGAATATCAAATCAGCATGAATATGAGCCGTAGTGTTTTCACGCAACCACAAAAGATTTTCGACTGTCTTTTCGTTATCTTGCTTGCGAGAAATCAACTCCTGAATTATTGGATCGAATGTCTGAACACCTATTTCAAATTGCAAAACATTTTCAGGGAATTTTTCAAGAATTTTTCGCAGAGGTTCCGGCAAACGATCCGGAATCACTTCAAAATGGATGGACATATCATCTGTCAGACGATGTAGAAAAAACTCTAAAATTGCCACAGTGGTTGAGGCTTTAAGATTGAATGTCCGGTCGATAAACTTGAAATGTCTAGCTCCGCGCTGAATCAGTTTTTCCATTTCCTTCAAAAAATTATCAATGGAAAATGATTTCGAGGTTTTGTCGAGTGCAGAAAGGCAAAACTCACACTTGAATGGACAACCGCGAGAGGCCTCAACATACAAAATACGGTTTTTAATGTCTTGATCCGAATAATAGTCATACGGCATTTGCAATTGTTCCAGAGGCAAATCGATTCCGGTAATGATATTTTCCAACGGTTTTTCGTTATTCAAAAGTTGTCTGCATAAGGTTTTGAATTGTAACTCACCAGCGCCTTTAATCACATAATCGGTGAATTTTAACCAGTACGGTTGATCCGGAACATGACTCACTTCAGGACCACCAACAACGACAATGGTTTCGGGAGAAACTTGTTTCAGTAGTTTGATGCAAGCACCAGTTTCAGCGGCATTCCAGATATACACGCTAAAGCCAACTATCTTTGCTTGTTTTTGCAAAATCTTTTCGACAATATCAATCGGACGTTCATGAATTGTAAATTCAAGGATAGCCGCTTGATTTTGTATCTCTCCAAGGTTGGCAAACAAATAACGCAAGCCAAAAGCCGAGTGAATGTACTTGCTGTTGAGAGTTGTTAGGATGATTTCAGACATAGCGGACAATGATACCCAATTCATTTTGAAAGCAAAAGCTATTTATTTGTAGTTTGAAAGAAAGCACTTTATACTTGTTAATGATTAAAAAGAGTGGAACATATGACATTAACTAAAAAAATAATAATTTATATGATTGTTGGTGCTGTTGTTGGCATCATTATAAATACAACCGGATTAATGGAGAGCCCATTTGTGGGTGGAAAACTTGTTGGAGGTGTTTTTTACGTTGTTGGTAAAGTGTTTTTATACTCTCTGCAGATGTTGGTCGTACCATTGGTCTTTGTTTCACTTTTTTGCGGAACTGCTGCACTTAAAAATCCCGCCATGTTGGGAAAGATAGGTGGTAAAACACTGACTCTATATTTGATTACAACCGGTATTGCGATAACGATTGCTTTGAGTCTGGCATCGGTGATACAGCCAGGAGCGGGCTTTGATTTACCAACAGATGTTCAGTTTAGCGCAAAACAAGCCCCTCCTTTTGTTGAAGTTTTGATTGGACTTGTTCCCAGAAACCCTGTTCAGGCTATGGCGGATGGCAATATGCTGCAAATAATCATTTTTTCTATTCTTTTGGGATTGGCTGCGACTATGGCCGGAGAACCTGGCAAAAGGGTTATTAGCTTCTTTGAGGATTTCAATGTCATTATTATGAAGTTGGTCAAAATCGTTATGGAGCTGGCTCCATATGCCGTATTTGCCCTGATAGCCAAGGTTTTTGCTGAAATTGGAATCGATGCCATCAAGAACCTTTCTAAATATTTCTTCACCTTGTTTTTTATTTTAGTGCTTCATGCATTGGTGGTTTATCCTGTGTTATTGACCACACTGGCAAAGCTCAATCCTCTGACGTTCTTGTCCAAGATGCGAACAGCAATGACGTTTGCATTTGGTACAGCTAGTTCCAATGCCACCATTCCGGTTTCCATGAGAACTGTAACTGAGAGAATGGGTGTTAGTAAGTCAATAGGTTCTTTTTCCATACCCTTTGGAGCAACCATCAATATGGATGGAACTGCTATTATGCAGGGTGTGGCAACCGTTTTTATTGCACAAGCTTATGGAATTGACCTGACATTGTCACAACTGGTGACGGTTGTTATAATGTCAATTATGGCATCTATAGGCACAGCCGGTGTTCCAGGTGTTGGATTGATTATGTTGGCAACAGTTTTGACACAAGTCGGACTCCCTGTTGAAGGCATAGGAATAATTATAGGCGTTGACAGGTTGCTCGACATGACCCGAACAGTGGTCAATATCACAGGCGACTGTGCAGTGACGTGTATCGTGGCGAAATCCGAAGGGAAACTAGATGAAACAATTTTCAATGATCCGGATGCCGGAGTGATTGAAGAGGAACATGTCTATTAGCTCCGATGAATAATACTTGGCTCAAAAAAGTTACGCTCGAGTCTGAAACTGTTTCATTAGTCCCATTGCAAAAAGAGCATGCTGCTTCACTTGTCGAGGCAGCATCTGATGGAGAACTTTGGAATCTTTGGTTTACCACCGTTCCTGACGAAGCAACTATCGACTCATATATTGGTTTTGCATTATCAGAACAACAAAGAGGTCGCTCACTTCCCTTCGTTGTTGTGCATAATGAATCTCAAAAAATTATTGGTTCCACTCGTTTTTGTAATGCAGACGCCAGTAACAAAAGAGTGGAAATCGGATACACCTGGTATTCATCAAGATTTCAGAGGTCATCAGTTAACACCGAATGTAAGTTACTTTTGTTAACTCATGCTTTTGAAGAGTTATCGGCGATTGCAGTCGAGTTTCGAACGCATTGGTTTAATCAGACCTCCCGAACAGCAATAGCTCGTTTGGGAGCCAAACAAGATGGAATTCTGAGAAATCATCAGCTTATGCCGGATGGAAGTTATCGTGATACGGTTGTTTTTTCAATTATTAATAGTGAGTGGTTGGCAGTTAAATCCCATTTGATGAATAAACTGCGAAAGTATAATTAAACTTTTAGGGTTTACTATTTGGTTGATTTTGATTCTTTCAGTTATAATATCCGTCCTTTCAAGGCAGCCATAAAGTTGTTGCTATATTATATTCGGAAGGTTAAATCTCTATGACGGCTTATGTATTTGTAACCGGTGGTGTGGTTTCATCATTGGGTAAAGGAATTGCAGCAGCATCTCTCGCATCATTATTGGAATCCCGAGGATTAAAAGTTTCATTGATGAAGCTGGATCCATATATCAATGTTGATCCCGGCACTATGAGCCCGTTTCAACACGGTGAAGTTTTTGTTACTGATGATGGAGCAGAAACAGACTTGGACTTGGGACATTACGAACGATTTGTTCGTACCAAGATGGGACGCAAGAACAACTTCACCAGTGGTCAGATTTACGAACAGGTGATTCGTAAAGAACGACGTGGAGATTATCTGGGTGGAACGGTTCAGGTTATTCCACATATCACCAATCATATCAAGGAAAAAATCAAGGAAGCAGGAGTCGGATATGATGTTTTGATGGTTGAAATTGGTGGAACTGTCGGCGATATTGAATCTCTGCCTTTTTTGGAAGCCATTCGTCAATTAGGAGTTGAAGAAGGAAAGCGAAACTCAATGTTTGTGCATTTAACCTTGGTTCCTTATATCAAAGCAGCAGGTGAGCTTAAAACCAAGCCAACTCAACATTCTGTCAAAGAGCTTCGTTCGATTGGAATTCAACCGGATGTGCTTTTATGCCGTTCAGAGCTTGAAGTTCCTGAACATGAGCGCAAAAAAATTGCATTATTCACAAACGTCGCTGAAAAAGCCGTTATCAACATGGTTGATGTGGACAATATTTATAAAATTCCGGCAGTTTTGGGTAAAGAAGGCTTTGATGATTTGGTCATCGAACAATTTGGCTTGAGTTGTAACGAAGCCGATTTATCAGAGTGGAAACGAGTGATTGATGCCGAGGAGTCAGCAACTCAAGTGATTCGTGTTGGTATGGTTGGAAAGTATTTGGATCACAGCGATGCCTATAAGTCTCTTTTTGAAGCCTTGCGTCATGCCGGCATACCGAATAATGTTAAAGTCGAAATCACAGAAATTGATTCAGAGTCCTTAGAAAGAGGCAAAGACTTCTCACAGCTAGAAAAAGTCGATGCTATATTAGTTCCCGGAGGATTCGGCGACCGCGGATTTGAAGGTAAAATTAATGCAGTGAGGTATGCTCGTGAGAACAAAATTCCTTATCTGGGAATCTGTTACGGAATGCACGCGGTTGTTATTGAGTTTGCCCGTAATGTTTGTGGATTGGCCGGGGCAAATACCACCGAAAACAACATTGAAGCTGACCACCCGGTGATTGCACTGATTACTCAGTGGGAAGATCATTTAGGAAAGATTGAAACCAGAAACAGAAACTCTGACTTGGGCGGAACTATGCGTTTGGGTGCACAAAAATCGGTTTTGCTGGAGGGAACACTCGCCAGAAAAGTTTACGGAGAGGATATTATCTGTGAGCGCCATCGTCATCGTTATGAATTTAACAATACGTATCGTGAAGTGCTTCAGCAAAACGGACTCACACTGAGTGCCACATCGGAAGATGGTAACTTGATTGAAATGGTGGAACTTCCGCAATCAGAACACCCATGGTTTTTGTCCTGTCAGTTTCATCCTGAATTCACCTCAACCCCAAGAGACGGGCATCCCTTATTTGCAGGTTTTATTGCAGCAGCGAAAGAGAATAAAAAATCATGAAATTATGTAACTTTGAAGCCGGACTAGACAAGCCATTCTTTCTAATCGCCGGACCTTGTGTGATTGAATCTGAACAATTGGCAATAGAAACCTCTGGCAAACTCAAAGAAATTTGTGAAAAACTTGGCATACCATTTATTTACAAATCATCTTTCGATAAAGCCAACCGCACTTCAATCAACAGTTTTCGCGGTTTGGGGATGGAAGAAGGTTTGAGAATTCTTTCAGAAGTGAAAAAACAGGTTGGTGTTCCAGTGTTAACCGATGTGCATGAGGATACACCTATGGATGAAGTGGCATCTGTTGTTGATGTGATTCAAACCCCCGCCTTTCTCGCCAGACAAACTAATTTTTTGCTCAAAGCTTGTAGTGTCGGAATTCCCGTTAATATCAAAAAAGGTCAGTTTATGGCTCCTTGGGATATGAAAAATGTAGTCGAAAAAGCCAAATCAACAGGCAATAATCAAATCATGGTTTGCGAAAGAGGAGCCAGTTTTGGGTACAATAATCTTGTTTCTGATATGCGCTCACTTGCAGCAATGCGGGATACAGATTGTCCAGTTGTTTTTGATGCAACGCACTCGGTGCAACTTCCTGGTGGTCAGGGCGGTTCTTCGGGCGGACAAAGAGAATATATTCCGGTTCTGGCTCGTGCGGCGGTAGCAGCAGGAGTTTCAGGACTGTTCATGGAAACACACCCCAACCCGGAACAAGCAAAAAGCGATGGGCCAAATGCCATTCGTTTAAACATGATTGAACAACTTTTAAGCGTTCTTAAACAAATCGACCAAACAGTAAAATCTCAACCATTTTTGGAGAACAGCAATGACTGGAATTAAAAAAGTTTATGCCCGTGAAGTTTTAGACTCTCGTGGGAATCCTACTTTAGAAGCAGAAGTGGCACTGGATTCCGGTGCGTTTGGTCATGCAATTGTTCCATCGGGAGCTTCTACAGGAGCCAGAGAAGCAATCGAATTGCGTGATGGAGACAAAAGTCGCTATCTGGGTAAAGGTGTTAAAAAAGCTGTAGAAAATGTCAATACAGTTATTTCACAAGAGCTTCTTGGCAAAGATGCATCCAATCAGTCAGAAATCGACAATTTGATGATTGAACTTGATGGCACGGATAATAAAGGCAAATTGGGTGCTAATGCGTTATTAGGTGTTTCTCTGGCTACAGCCAAAGCGGTTGCTAATGATAAAAATCAGCCTTTGTATAAAAGCATAGCAACTGTCGATGAATTTGTTTTGCCTGTTCCAATGATGAATATTATCAATGGCGGTGAACACGCTGATAACAATGTGGACATTCAGGAATTTATGGTGATGCCGGTTGGTTTTGAAAAATTCTCCGAAGCACTTCGTTGTGGAACAGAGATTTTTCATGCCTTGAAATCAGTTCTGAACAAAAAAGGGTTAAGTACGGCGGTTGGTGATGAAGGTGGTTTTGCTCCTGATTTGAGGTCTAATGTTGAAGCTGTTGAAACTATAATGACAGCGATTGATAAGGCGGGATATAAAGCAGGAAAAGATGTTTTTCTCGCTTTGGACTGTGCAGCTTCTGAGTTTTATGAAAACGGAACTTATAACTTAGCCGGAGAAGGTAAAAAATTTGATTCCAATGGTTTTTCGGACTTTTTAGGTGGTTGGGTGAATCAATATCCGATAATCTCCATCGAAGATGGTTTGGACGAGTCTGATTGGGATGGCTGGAAATATCTGACTCAGCAACTCGGTAAGAAAATTCAGATTGTCGGTGATGATTTATTCGTGACGAATCCGAAAATCTTTGCCGAAGGTATCGAAAAAGGCATAGCCAACTCGATTCTGATAAAACTGAATCAAATCGGAACTCTAACGGAAACGCTTAAAGCTATTGATATGGCGTATCAAGCCGGATACACCGCAGTCGTTTCACATCGCTCCGGTGAAACTGAAGACAGCACAATAGCCGATTTAGTAGTAGCAACTTCTGCAACCCAAATCAAAACAGGTTCTCTATGCCGCTCGGATCGTATCGCTAAATACAATCAATTACTACGCATTGAAGATCAGTTGGGTGCTTCTGCAAAATATGCCGGAAAGTCAGCTTTTGATTTGTTGGGAATTTTGTAAAAAGATGTTGGTTTTTAAATAACTTCCGAAATTAAAAACCCGGAGGAATGTATTTAAAACGAGCCATTTGCTCTCTATGAGTATCTACTATTCTTTTGATTTGCTCCTCTGATAGCAGCTCTTTCCATTGGTTAGCTTTGCCTTTTCTGAAGAATGAGGTTGCGTTTTCATGTTTTTCGACGAAACCTTTGGTTTGTTCTTGTTTCTTAAGGTTGCCGAAAGAAGAGTCTTTGATTGCTTTGATTAGTCGTTTAGGGTCCTTTTTTAGTCCAAGTAATGACTCTACTTTTCTGAAATACTTTTTTGGATTGCTTAATAAATCTTCATATCTTAAAACTAATAGGTTACGACTGGCTTCTTGAGTCCAGCTACTAACATTTAAGGACCAGGAAGTGATAACCTGTGGAACATTTTCAGGTTCATTGGGTGTACCGGCCATATCATTTGCCATGTAATCAATGGCTTCATCAATTGTGTACCCAAAATAATTGCTCAACGATATTACAACGTCTAACGGGTTTCTGACAACATATATGGCTCCGGAAGAGACCGACCAATTATGTAAAGGATAGCCTTTATATTGACCCTGAAAATTGTGTGATTTAACAAACACAGTTCCGTTTGCGTGAGCCGCTATATCGGCATGAACGGCCGGACGAATCGAACAAACCTCTTCAAGACTAAGATCTGTGGTTTTTTGGCCATTACTTAAAAACTTTTGATAACGAAAAGCCTTAACTTCATCAATAGATTGTTGATGAATGGTGTTGATATCGACGGGTTTCTTCGCCAGATAATTATGTATAAATGTTCTAATCCAAGTATTTCCTGACTTGGGATAAGAGGCTAGCCATAAAATATTTCCCATTAAGGTTCCAAAATCAATAAAATCAGTTTTGCATTATACTTTAAAAGAACGAAATCTTAATTGTAATCACTATAAGTGCATAAAAAACACTGGTTCCTTATGAAAGCAAATCGATTAATGTAAAATGACAACCTAATCTTTATATGACAAATAGAAAATGAGAATCCTTCGTTACACGGTTTTAGCACTTATATTTTTAATTGTATTAGTGGCTATAGGCGGTTTGTTTTTACCATCTAAAGTTTCTATGTCCCGAAGTGTTTTTATAGAAAAACCGACAGAGATTATATTTAAATTCGTGAATTCGCAAAAAAACTTTAACGATTGGTCTCCTTGGTTTGGACTAGATCCAAAAGCTGTTTATACAATTTCAGGAGCTGAATCCGGTGTTGGCTCCAAAATTTCATGGCAAGGAAATGAAAAGGTTTATAAAGGCTCGAATGAAATTATAGAGTCTGAAGAAAACAAACTGGTTAGATATGAATTTTATTTTGGCAAGTCCGATCAACCGGCATTTTCAAATATGTCATTCAGTCCGGTTGGGAATGGAACAACTGTAGTATGGACATTTGAAAATGATTTTGGCTACAATGTTTTTTATCGATATTTTGGCTTGATTTTGGAAGATATGATTGCCCCTGATTATGAAAAGGGTCTATCAAATCTTAAAGTTCGTTTAGAAAAACAATAATTGCGTGTTTGAAAACTGCCAACAAGGTTTAATGTTTAGTGACATCGGTTTTTTATTACAGAAAAACTTTCCTAATTTTAAAACCACTTTAGAAGAGCAAATCCCGGCTTGTAATATTTTGAATCATGGTTTTACTCACAAGAACTTAAATGATAAAAACCTTCGATTTTTTATTCAGGATGAAACATTACCTTTTGCGGAAATGGGTTATGAGGAAAGAATATTTCTTCATGGTTTGATTGCCACACGAAAACAAAACTGGCATGATTTTTTTAATGCAATGGTTTGGCATAAATACCCTGAAACAAAAAAGGCAATCAATGCGATTCATTATCAAGAAATTCACAAACAAAAGAGTTCTTTGCGCTCTCGAAAGCGAGATTTACTAACATTGTTTGATGAAAGTGGCGTCATCGTTGTTGCCGGTGATAAGTATCTGGATATGATTCGTAATCATCAGTGGGTTGAGTTATTTATCGAAAATAAAGAAAGTTGGCTTGATGGAACTATTCAACTGTACACATTTGGGCATGCAATGTTTGAAAAATATCTGAATCCTTATATTGGTATGACAGCTCAGGCGTTGTTATTATCAAACTTTAAGAGTGAAATTGATGTGAGTTTAGCAAGAGATTTGGAAAACGGAAAAATTTTAAACTCCAAATCCGAGTTGTCTCCTTTGCCGTTATTAGGAGTTCCGGGTTGGCATAAAAATCAAGATCATGATTTTTATGCCAATAAAGACTATTTCAGATAGCTACTCTTTAATCGTTACGTTTGCTTTGGCACGAGCCAATTGTGAAAACTTGGAAAGTTTTTGTTGTTGAACCGTTTTAATAACAGCTTGTTTCACATCTTCTAGTTTTGGAGGTGTAATAGGTCTTTTTGCTTCGAGATAAACCACATGAGCACCAAATGGACTGCTGACAACAGTTTTAATAACTGAGTTTTCTTCAGCATTGGGCAAAACCTCTCTGAACTTTTCCGGCAACCGACCCAGATTGACCCAAGATATATCTCCGACATTTTTCATACCCGGATTTTCAGCCAGAAATTGTTTTTCTTTCTCAAGATAGTCTTCTACAGATTTAATTTCGTCCAAAGCTTTAATGGCTTCAATTTCATCTTTATAAAGCAAATGATGAACATGATACTCAAAGCCTCCAACTTGTTGGTTGGCAGCATCATAAGCCTGCTGAATTTCTTCATCTGTCACCGTGTTATCTTTGAGATAATCTCCTTGAGCTGCACTCACAAGAGCCTTGATTTTGATATATTCAATACCCAACAATTGTTCATCAGTTAATTTCAAACCTTTTTTGGAAGCAACATTTGCAATAGCAATCTCTGTTATTAAATTTTCAAGAGCTTGATTGAGTGTTGGTCCATCGGTTTTACTGATGCCATTAGCATTGAGATAGGCTTTGAGTAAATTGGCTGTTATGGTCTTATCTCCAACAACCGCTATTGTTTCTGAATTATCGGTGAAAGTTGTTTGCTCATCACCTTTCTGACAGGCTGAAAGAACAAAAACCAGGATAAATAAAAAGCGCGTCTTCATAAAAATCTGATTATAAAAAAGAGAGATTATAACCTAAGAAAGCCAATCTCTACGGAATAACACGAGAATACGTTAAAATACGCGCTTTGAAAAAGATATTAGTGATGAAAAAAGTAAAAATATATCATAATCCCAGATGCTCAAAATCCCGGCAAACTCTTCAAATCCTCGAAGAAAATGGTGTTGAACCAGAAATTATTAAATATCTCGAAACACCCCCGACAGTCGCAGAATTGGAAAGAGTTTTAGAGTTGTTGAATAAACAACCCAGAGAAATTATGCGGAAGAATGAAGCGGAATATAAAGAATATGATATGTCCAATGAGAACTTGTCAAAATCTGACTTGATTCGGCTCATGCGCGAGTATCCGAAAGTAATTGAAAGACCAATTGTTTTTACTAAAGACAAGGCCGCAATTGGACGACCTCCTGAGTCTGTTCTCGATATTCTATAAATCATGGCAGAAACTAATGTTTTAATTTTGTATTATTCCAAGCATGGAAATACAGCTAAAATGGCAAAGTTGATTGCTCGGGGTGTTTCATCTTGCCAAGGTGTGAATGCTGTTATTCGTAGTATTTGCCCTGCCGGAAATGAAGACTTTGTCTCAAGTGATATCTTTGTAACCGAGAAAGATTTATACGATTGCGATGCTTTGATTTTAGGCTCGCCGGTGCGTTTCGGAAATATGGCTGCTCCTATGAAAGAGTTTATTGATTCAACAGGAGGTGTTTGGGCTTCGGGAGGTCTTGAAAGCAAACCGGCAGCTGTTTTTACCTCCGGGTCGAGTTTGCATGGAGGGCAAGAATCGACTTTGTTATCAATGATGATACCGCTATTTCATCATGGCATGATTTTGATCGGTTTGCCATATAGTGAAAAACCTTTGTTAAACACCGAAAGTGGTGGAACACCCTATGGCGCCAGTCATTGGTCCGGAAATGGCTCAGACAGGATAATAGATAAGAACGAAAAGGAGCTGTGTTTAGCTTTGGGGAAAAGAGTGGCAGAAATTGCCAAAAAACAAAAAGCCGGCTAAAGCCGGCTTCAAATTTATTCGTTAGTGGATTTTATTTATTTTCCACCAACTTTTTGTTTTTGCTTTTCCAGCTCCTCTTGAAACTTTAATGTTTCTGCTTCCTTATAGTGTTTGTTTGTTGACAAAACAACCATGTGCTCCCAATCTTGACCAGACAATAGTCCTCCATATAGATTGGTTTTTGGTAGTTGCGAATTTGCGATAAAAAACAAACCTTCACCAACAACAGCCCCATAAGAAAGGTTGTTAAACTGTGGATTTGCTGCCTCAATAGGAATAATTCTATTAATTACAAATTTCTTATCATTGAGTTTTAGTCTCATGATTCTTTCCGGTTTGAAACCGTTTTGCAGAATAATCAGACTATTATCATCAAAGAGCATATCCGAAATGCCGGTTAAATTTAGATCCGGCTTATTCGAAAAATTAAATATTTGTTGATCTTTCAGGCTGAGAATAATGATTCCCTCTTCGTTATCACTGACATACAAAATTTCTCCGGTCTCATCAGATGTGATACTTCTCAAGTTTTGATATTTTTGTGTTGCAAAGGCAACAGTAATATCGTTGCTATCTTTACCAATTTTTAGGACCAGGTTTTTAATTCCATCAATAAAAAACAAGTCTCCCTTTGGCGTCAGATGCATGTCACGAATGAAAGTCGGTCTTTTATTTTCAGGAACCAAAATTGAGCTAATGAGTTTACCGGTGTCTAATTCATATTTGAAAATACCGGATAACCCTGAGGACTCTTTATCAACTTTACCGAACTGGCTAATTGCGGCACTTGCAACCCATAGCACATTATTCTTAGAGTCTGCAGCTAGACTCAATGCAGCCCAAGGACCGTTTTTCCCACCGGGAGTCGGTTCAACTAATCGAGAAATATTACCATTACTTTCAATCTTTATGACACTTCCGTCTCTGAGGCTACCCATTAAAAAAGATTGGCTTTTTTCGTCAAAAGTTAAACTTTCAAACAGTAAACCACTAAAGCTTTTATTAATATTAAATGCTTCAACACCCTCTCCATAATGTTGACCGCTGATATCCATGTTTTCTTTGATATAGTTAAAAACATTGTGAACCTTGATGGTTTCTAAATCAGGGTCGTTAGCCAAATCAAAATAAACACCCTGTTTTTGCAAGGCAATAAGAGCATTGTATGCCTCAGATTTTTTCCCCGCTAGTGAGTACGCTTGAGCCAACTTATATTGAAAAACCGGAATGCTAGGCTTCAGTTTGACCACTTTTTCCAGTGCTTTTATTAAATCATCATATTTACCTTCTTTTTTTGCAATCATTGCTACCCTCATTAGGGTTGCAACGTCATTGGCATTGTTGATTTTAAGTTCTCGATCCGTTGGGGGCTTACTTTCTAAAAATTGTGCATTTGCACTTACAAAAAAACATAAACACGCAAGCGTGAAAATCTTATTCATATAAAAATCTCTGAATGTTAAATAATAAAGTCAGGCGTTATGACCTGTAAAATGCAAGATGGTTCATCTTAATTCAAAAGAATATAGCGAACCCGCTTTCTTCAACTCGCCCTAGATTCTAGCCACAAAATTTTTTTTTGCAACTTTCTGGGGTTGATAAGAAAATAACATTGGCGAGTATTGATTGAATCTCCAATAAATCAAGTAAATTCGGTTCATCCATGTACTAAAAAGCAGCTTGAGCATAAAATACCCGTGTTTATAATATATTAGAATAAAATGAAGCTAGAAAACGACCTCTTACTGAGAGCTTTAACCAAGCAAAAAACTGAAAGAACGCCGGTATGGGTGATGCGTCAAGCCGGAAGATATTTGCCTGAATATCGCGAAGTCAGGAAAAAAGCCGGTGATTTTATGACGATGGCTAAAAACCCGGAAATGGTTTGTGAAGTGACTTTACAGCCATTGCGCCGTTTTCCTTTGGATGCAGTGATTATTTTTTCTGATATTTTGACCATTCCTGATGCCATGGGCATGGGTTTGTATTTTGTAACCGGTGAAGGTCCAAAGTTTAAAAAGCCAATATCAACCGCTGAAGATGTTGATAATTTACCTGAAATAGACGTCAATCATGACTTGAAATATGTTATGGACGGTATCTCTTTAACCTCTCAAACATTAAACAGAAAAGTTCCGCTACTTGGATTTTGTGGATCGCCGTGGACATTGATGACATATATGGTTGAAGGTGGAAGTTCGAAAAACTTTTCCAAAGCAAAATCCTTTTTGCTCAATCAACCACAAGCCTCTCATAAACTATTACAAAAAATTACCGACGCCAGTATTAATTACCTGAATGCTCAAATCGCCAGCGGAGCAAATGCTGTACAGGTTTTTGATTCTTGGGGAGGAGCATTATCACCAGAAATGTATCGAGTGTTTTCAATGGATTATATGCAGAAAATCGTACAAGGTGTGAAAAAAGAAAACCCTGAAACACCGGTTATTCTTTTCTCCAAAGGGGTTCAATATAATCTTAAAAACCTCGCAAATACCGGAGCGGATTGTTTAGGTGTGGACTGGACAACGGACTTATCGTTAGCAAGAGAATTAACTCAGGATAAAGTCGCATTACAAGGGAATATGGATCCATGTGTGTTATACGCAAAAGATTCTGTTATTGAGGAAGAAGTTAAAAAAGTTATCGATTCTTTTGGTGAAGGAAACGGACATGTATTTAATTTAGGCCATGGAATGCAGCCTGATATGCAGCCTGAAAAACTCGAGGTTTTGGTCAATGCCGTTAGAAAATTTTCAGAAAAATAGCTGATGATTGAGCTTGCCAAATTAAAGGATATTGAGTCAGGTGTATTGCGAGAATGTTCAATAGACACAGGACAGGGCCAGCTTTCATTGATATTGATTGAAAGAGAAGAAGGTTTCAAAGCATACACAAACTCTTGTCCCCATCAGGGACGAAGACTTGATTTTGCTGAAAATCAGTTCTTAATGACAGAAAACCAAGAATTGGTTTGTCCGGCTCATGGTGCTGTATTTGAGTTGAACAAAGGATATTGTCTCAGCGGCCCATGTAAAGGTCAAAGTCTCAGGCAAATAGATATTAAGGTCGATGAAGAAAGTATTTTTGCGATATTGGAATAATCCGACAACTCAATTGCTTTTTAGGTATGGGATTGTTGGTGTTTTAGCAAGTGTTGTTCATTTCTCTATTGCGCTGTTTTCTTATAAGGTTTTACAAATCAACTTTTTTGTTTCACATTTTTCAGGATTTCTCTTTGGGCTTTTTACAGCGTATTTCGGTCATTATTTTTATTCATTCAATGACAACCAAAAACATCAAAAAAGGTTTCCAAAGTTTGTAATTACCTCGTTGACAGCACTTGTTCTCCACCAAGGAGGTGCTTACACGTTAGTAAATTGGGTAAAGCTCGATTATTCTTCCAGAGTTTTACCGATGTTGGTTGTTATTGTTCCGGTCTTTACTTTTTTGCTCAATAAATTTTGGGTTTTTTCTCCAATCGATGAAGAAATGTGAAACTGATAGGCTTCAATTATCAACGGTTTAAAACTAAACCCTTTGTCAACCCAATCATTGTTAATTTCGTTTGTTGGAATGAATAACTTCATAATCTTTGTTTCATTTTTGCGAATTGAAATTATTCAAAATAAATCTGTCATAAATATGGCAAAGAGGTGATTTTTTCAGATTCTCTAAGCATCCTTTACTATATTAGAATATTTTAATATAATTCACTCATTGCACATCAATTGGCATCATGGTAGAAACTCAAGATAAACAAAAGTCCTATGAGGATTTAAAGGAACACGCATCAAAAGCAGCGAGGATGCTGAAAACTCTTTCCAGCGAGTCCCGTTTAATGATTTTGTGTGCTTTGGAAGTTAGGGAATATTCTGTAACTGAGCTTCATCAACAAATTGGACTCAGCCAATCTGCCTTAAGCCAACATTTAGCAACTTTGAGAAGAGAAGGGATGGTGAAAACCAGACGTGAATCACAAGTGATTTATTATTCTCTGGCACAATCAAACACAACTCGCATTATTGAAGTGCTCAGCGATTTGTATTGTCCGGCGAACGGATAGAGTTTATTTATTGCGAAGTTCACAGGAGCGTTCTAGTCTGAAGTTCTTCCAATGAGCAATAGTTAGCAATAATCCACCACACACGAAAATCACTGACTCAACAAGAATCGAAATCCTTTCTTCCAATAAAGTTCCTGTTACCAATAGCCCGATACCAATTAGTGCATAAATAAGAACCGGTTTTTCTTTATGTTTTAAAAATCCCCTGCCAATACTCCAAACAGCAATAACTATAATCAGGGAAATCCAAATCCAACCGTGACCAAAATGTGCCCATTTCGGGATAATAGGAGCAATACTCAACAATATCGGAGCAATAGCACACTGTATGGCACAAATCAGCGACAAGCTGATGCCAAGAATATCAGAAATGGACCGAGATTTTTTAATGTTTAGAACAGTTGTGTTTAGGAAGTGTATATATAAAGCCGCATCTAGCATTTTGCAAGTCATCATGAATATAAATTAATGTTACAGACAATTATTTTTTCGCTCAGGTTTGTTAAAATGTCACTTTAACAAAAACAAATGAGTCAAATGGAACAAAACCTTGAACAAGACAACGTCGGCATCATTGCCACTCTAAAGCAACAAATAACAGCCTTTATAAACAACCCGGATGCTATTTTAGCAATTCTAACCAAAGTAGCTATCGCACTTGTAATCTTTTGGGTTGGAAAAAGAGTTGCCAAAATAATAGTGCACTTTTTAGTAAAAGGCCTGAAAAAGTCAGGTGCAGCACCGATGCTTGTGAACTTTTTGAGAAACTTTGTTTACTTTCTGCTAATGGCATTTGTCATTTTGACAGCATTGGGTGAGCTTGGAGTGAAAACCACATCTCTGCTGGGAATGTTGGCGGCAGCCGGTTTGGCAATAGGCTTGGCATTGAAAGACTCTCTTTCTAATATTGCCTCAGGAGTGATGATTGTTATTTTCAGACCATTTAGAATCGGGGATTTTGTAGAGGTAGCCGGTCATGCCGGTAAAGTGATGGAGATAAAGATTTTTAATACAGTGTTGAACTCCGGTGATAACAAACAAATTATTATTCCTAATGGACAAATAACCTCGGGTTCAATCGTCAATTATTCTGCCAACGATACAAGACGAATCGACTTTGTAATCGGAGTTAGCTATGACGATGATTTAAAACTGGCAAGAAATACCATGTTGGAAATCATGCAGGAACATCCTTTGGTTCTTGAAGACCCTGCCCCATCAGCAGCTGTAAACAAACTGGGAGCGAGTTCGGTCGATATTAATGTTCGACCTTGGGTCAAGACTGAAGATTACTGGACGGTTCATGCTGAATTGTTAGAACGATTCAAAGTCCGGTTGGAAGAAGTTGGGTGTAGTTTTCCATATCCGCAGACAGATGTGCATTTATACAGGAATGAATCGTAATTTCTAGAAGTTAAGAAAAAAGAAACCAGATGAACCGCTTGTTATTGGTTTCAACAAGCGGTTTTTTTATTTTTTAAACATTGTCCTATCAAAATAGCCATTGTCGTGTTTGCAAATAAGCGAATAAAAAATGCGGAGAGCAAACATGATAAGAAAACTCTTTTTAATACTGATACTGGCAAACACTTCTGCTTTTTCGGCTCCTTATAATAGTGGAGCACAAATTGCAGCGAGTGTGGGATTGCCCGGAATTGATGCCAGTAACCAAATAGCAGGCCCTTTTATTGGTCAGCAAAATACGATTTATTACTTAGGAAACGCAGGGTTGATAACATATTTTCATCCAACGCAGTATTTTGCTTATTTCGGTGAGCTTCAAGGCGATATTGTTAAATACAAATACATGTTGACACCACAAGGTCAATACGTCATTAACGACTACAATCAGTCGCAACAAGTGAATGTTTTACCGAATGATGTTTATCGTTGGCCTCATGCCAATGCTGTTGCTCAGGTATTAGTTCAATATTTGATGGCAATTAAACAAGGAATGATTGCAGCACCATCTCAATCAACTGATTGGAACACTATGTCACAGATTAGTTCTGATATGCACAAATCGACAATGTCTATTCTTGGTCGTATGGGTGATGACGGATGCACACAGTATTACGATGGCGTTTATTATCTGGGTTGTTGGTGATAGTGAGGAAAAAGATGATGAAAAAAATAGTTATTCTCACGTTCTTAATATTTATCAATCAGGTATTTGCTGTGAATTTAGGTTCTTTGGATACAACATTCAGCAATGATGGAGTTAGCGATGGTTGGTTGTTGGATGGAGTCACCGGAGGAAGTGTGAGTGGACAATCAATAGCAGTGGACCGACAAGGAAGAATTCTGGTAGCTGGAGTAGAGGTCATTTTTGGGCAGGGTTTAAGAGTTATGGTCAGAAGATATTTGCCTGACGGAACCTATGATAACACCTTAAACTCAGCAGGATTGGGAAGTGTATTAAATAAGCCTTATTCAAATAATATTGTTAAAGTAGGATTGGAGCTTGATGAGTTTAATAACTTTTTCCTGGCATACTCCTATAACAGTTGTGAAGGAGTAGATACATGCATTGATACTTTTGTCTATCATATTTCAGAGTCGGGGGCTGTTTTAGGAGGAGCATCAATATCCTTTGATGCCGGTTCTGTTGTATCGTCACAAGATGATGACTTTGTAGATATGGTTTATTTCACCGTTGAAAAAAAACTCGCTGTTGCGATTGATGTAAAAGTAGATAACTCGCCTACGTACAATAAAGATTTTGGCGTTGTTCTGCTGAATGTGTTTCTGGGAGGAGGGGTCGTTGCTGATACAGGCTTTGGGAACAATAGTAAGTCCAGTTGCTTTTTTAATCAGGATGGTACAGGTCACAACAATACCGATGAGGCTCGGGCTATTACAGCTAACTTTGATGGTAATACTGTTATTGTAGGCGGTTGGTCATTTGAAGGAAATGGCTCTGCTTCAACGGGGAAAAACATGTCTTTCTGTGAGTTTAACCTGTTTCAACAAGACGGCAACCCGCCGGGAACAGTCATAGAAAAATGGTCAACCGAAACCCTGCCAAACTCTCCTTTTATATATGATGAAGAAATATTATACGATGTTAAATACAAAACTGAATATGTGGATACAGGTTCCGGTTTGGTAGGAGTGAAAACATTGTTCGCAACAGGTTTTACAAATGGTGCAAATAGCGATGACTTTGCTCTAGTTAAGTACGTTTATGACGGAATGGACTGGGTTTTGGATACAAGTTTTGGACCTTTCGGAACAGGATGGGCAATCACCGGTTTCAGTCTTTTGGATAGTAACAGCGGATTCGTTGATACTGAAGATGTTGCTAAAAGTTTATTTATTGAGTCGGAAGATGGAAGTATATTAATCGGAGGTTATTCAGAGTGGTATGACCTATCTGAAAGACGAATTAACGGGGCGTTATTGAAATTTACCAAAAACGGAATCCTGGATAAAAACTGGGGCAATAATAAGTCTGGCAAAACCATGGTTATACTAGATGACATAACTAATATAAAAACCATTAATGCTATTACAGTATCAGGTTCTGCAGAGTCTATTTTCACCACAGGCACTTATCCGTCCAGCAATAATGGAAACGATTCATTATTAATTTCCAAACATGTTAACGATTCGATTTTTGCCGAGTCATTTGATTAAAAAGTTTTAAAAAATGTCCTGATTGGCTTTTTAAGGTCGTGAATCTTAATAGGAATAATCTAACGAGAATAAAAATGAAACATATTATTATCATATTAATTTTAATCAGCACAAACTGTTTTGCTATCAACCTAGGTAGTTTGGATACGACATTTAGCAATGATGGTGTCACCGATGGCTGGGAAAGAACAGGAGCCAACGGCTATGCAACAGGAGGAACGTCTATTGTTGTTGACTCACAAGGCAGGGCACTAATTGCCGGATCCGAGTTCTTTGATAACTCTGGACTCAATGACATAAGAGTTTTTGTAGAAAGGTATTTACCAAGCGGTGTGATTGACCCAACATTTAACTCTCAGTCTATATCCGTTTTCTTAAACAGACCAGATCTTTTGGGTTTGATTCATATTCAAATAGTTCTGGATGAGAATGATGGTTTCTTTCTGGGTTATAGCTATGATAATTGTGCTGGATCAAATTGTAACGACACCATTATTTATCATTTTAATGACAGTGGCTCTATACTTGGAGTACAAAATATCGCCTTTGATTTAGGACCAGATGTGAACTCTAAAAATGATAAGTTTTCAGAAATGGTTTATATACCAACACTGGATAAACTGGTGGTTGCTTTGAGCGTAGATACTTTAGCAATGCCTTATTATGATGTTGATTTTGGTGTCGCTGTTCTTAATGTGGCAACAGATGGTTCTTTGACACTGGATACAAACTTCAATGCAGATGGCCTGAATACTTGTGCGTTTAATCAAGATCCAAACTTTACCAATGAGGTTGATACAGCATCTGCAATAGTCTTTAACTCTCAACAAAATACAGTTATTGTTGCAGGAGAATCCTTTGAGGGTAACGGAGCGTTTTCCAGCGGTTTCAATATGGCATTTTGTGAGTTCAGATTAACTGATATAGTTGGTGAACCCTCAGGAACACTGATTGAGCAATGGTCAACAGAGCCGCTTCCTAATAGTATTTTTGGTGATGATCAGGAGTATCTTAGAGATGTTTTATTTAATAACGATGGAGATTTAATTGTTGCCGGTATGTTAACAAGCGCAAGTGATACCAATGACTTCGCATTAGTTAAGTATCACTTTGACGGCATGGATTGGATCATTGAAAACAGTTTCGGTCCAAATGGTACCGGTTGGACAACAGCAACTTTTACTCTTTTGGATAGTAATTTTAATAGTGTCGATACCAATGATACCGTTTATAAGTTAATTTATGAATCTGAAGATGGGGGGTTGTTAATCGGAGGTTCTTCAAGTTGGGATGATGGAGCAGATTCATATTCTGCCGGCTCATTCGTCAGATTTACAAAAAATGGAATCCTAGATACAAACTGGGGACAAAACAAGTCAGGAAAATCTCTTGTTATATTGGATAGCGTTACTAAAAGGGACGGATTCTTGGATATCGCTGAAAAAGGTGTGGGAGAATCAATTTTTGCTACAGGTGCAAGCAAAGATGGAAGTGATGATAAAAGAATCATTGCTAAGTTTCATAACGATTTAATTTATGGCGGAAACTTTGACTTTTAGTTTACAAAATGAGTACGCATATTCTGACCGGTTTTTTTTATATAAATTTGTCCTATACATAATAAAAACGTCGTTAACAGAGATATTAAAGAAAATAACGAGGTGAAAAATGAAAAAAATAACTTTTCTAATATTGACTTTTGTGACTATTCAGTCCAATGCTTTTGACTTGGGCTCGCTGGACACAACATTTAGTAATGATGGAGTGAGTGATGGTTGGGATATAACAGGAGAGCCCGGTTTTCACAGATACGGAAGTGCCGTATTGGTTGACTCTCAGGGCAGGGTTTATGTTGCAGGAACCTTTGATTATGAAGTGAATGGATATACTGAAAAAGCTGTTCATCTGGATAGATATTTAGCAAATGGGCAACCAGATGCCAGTTTCGGGACAAGCGGAACTAAAAACTTTTATATTCCACCGGCTGCAACAAATCAGTTTGAATACAGTTTGGTTCTAGGTCCTTCAGACAGCATATTTTTAGGGTATTCCAGACTTTATTGTGTAACAGGTAACGAGTGTCACTCTGATATTAGGGTTTATTACTTAGATTCCACAGGTAACGAAATTGATAGCATTACAATTCCTTTTGATTTAGGAGGAACATGGGATCGAAACGATGACAATATCTCTGATATGGTCTATATCCCGACATTAAACAGATTAGCTATTGCAGCTGAAGTTGAAAGAGGAGGTGCGAACGACACAGACTTTGGAGTTGCCGTTGTCGTGGTGGATGGAACAACAGGAGCATTGTCTCTTGATACAGCATTTAGCGCAGATGGAAAAGAAGTTTGTTATTTTGACCAGGGTGCGACAAATGACACTGACAGAGCAAGAGCTATAGTTTATAACTGGTTACAAGGGTCTGTTGTTGTCGGAGGAACTGTTTTTGAAGGGAATGGCATTGGAGGAGATGGTACAAACCTTGCATTCTGTGAGTTCTCACTATCTGATGGGAACTTACTAAGAAAATGGTCAACACAAACAGATCCGGATGTTGCTGATGAAAGAGAGTATTTAAGCGATATGGTTTATGTGGTTGATGCAGTTGACAACGGAGGAATAATTACTTTAACCAGCGGAATCATTGTTGCAGCGACTCTTCCTGGCGCAGGAGATGTACAAATGACAGATTTCGGATTGACAAAATTTACTTTAGGAGCAACAAACTGGGAAAGAAACCCCGATTTTGGTCCCGATAGTACAGGCATAGTTACAACTAATTTTAATTGGTTTTTTACTGATACTGATGATTATGTATCAGAAATGATTCTGGAATCTGAAGGTTCTACCATTCTCTTAGCTGGAACTGCAAACTGGGATAATCAAGGCTTCCCAAACTCTGTTTCTGTCTTGGCAAGATATACTTATTCTGGTATTTTAGACACCAACTGGGGGATTGGGAAATCAGGAAAAGCGGTAAGCCCGTTATCCCCGTATCTTAGCGGTAAATACTGGGAAAGTGCTGAATCAATTGCAGTTGATCCGAATACAGAAGAAATCTATATAGCAGGATGGAGTTACGATGGGCTAAACTTCAAAAGCATCATTGCCAATTTTATAAATGACCAAATCTTTGGTGATAATTTCGATTTTTAGATTTCCTCTTTGATGAGGCCGAAAGCGATTGAGTGCTCTCGGCTTCATTTCAGGTTATGACTCAATGGTTTGAAAAATACCCTTGTAACTAAAAACCTCTCCAAAAATAGGGTGTTTTAATCGAAAATCCATTTCAAAAGAATTTTCATCATTATCATCAACCGGTTTTTCGATAATACAACCATGTCCTAAAGAGAGAAACTCAGGATAAGGAATTCTCAGTTTTCCCAATTTAATTACATATCCGTTGCTTTCGTATCTAAGAGTATTATTTTCAACGTGAACTTTCATCTTCATGCCTAATACTGAGTTGATGAACTCAATGATTTCGTTGTCCTTGTTGTGATAAACAACACTATTAAAAATAACTGGTTTATTATTTGGAAAATCAATTATTCTTTGCCACCTCTGTTCACCATTAACAACAACACGGTAAACATTTGTGGGCAAATTGTTTCCTCGCTTGTTGATGAGTGCTCCAAAAAACCTGAGTATGGATAAGGGAACTTTCATAAACCAAGGAAAGTCAATTGTTAAATGACCTTGAGCTCTGTTTTCTCCTTTATCATTTTCCAGATAATGTTTTTTCAGTGCTTCCGGTAAATGTTGCCATTGCTCACCAAGAGCTTTTTGAATAATGCTTGTTTTCATAAAAACCACCCAAAAGTTTGTTTAAAAACCATAAGAAAGACCACCAATATCATGGAGATAAATGCCGGAATACCCAACCAAAACCAAGCCCTTGCCATCTTCCAATAAGCAACCGGTAATGATTTATTATCGGCCATAGCTTCATGGGAAAGTTGCTTCATCCTGATTTGCAACCAAACCACCGGCAACCAACAAGCACCGGCAATAAAATACAAAATCAAACTAAGCATAATCCAAGGGGTTGTCAGCTCCCATCCTGCAATGTGTGCCATCCAAATACCGGATATGGGCTGGAAAATGACCGTCGGCGTTGTGAACAACCAGTCTGCCAGAACGACATTTTTATTAGTGACGACAATGTGTTGAATATTACCGCTTTTGTCAGCCATCCATTTGTAAAAAGCAGAACCCAAGCCGGTTCCGAATAGCAGAATACAGCTGAGAATATGTAAATATTTGAGAGTGATATATGTCATTTGAGATTCTCCAAAAAGTTTTTGAGAGGAGTAAAATCGGCAATATTATTCCGTTGTAACATGCTTAAATTATCGTTTGTCAAAAATTGCAGATTAAAAGGTTTGAGCATGAAAGCAGCCAATTGAACTATCCAAAGAGGAATTGGTAAAAACCAAGGTTTAGAGCTTTTGGTTCTTAGTTTTTGCATCCATTGTTTGTAAGAAAGAGGATTCTCTCCTACTACGTTAATAGCTTGTCGGGCTTTTTCTGAAGTAAGACAAACCTGAATAGTCTTTATCAAAATATCAATATGGACAGGCTGAATCAATTGTTGCCCATTTCCAACTAAGGGAATCATTGGTAAATTGCTGAGCTTTTTAAAGAATGCAAAGCTCTTGCCGCTTTCTCCATAAACCAATGAAGGGTATAAAATAAACCACTCGAGATTACTTTGGCGAAGAAAATCGTCTGCTTGTTTTTTTGTTTTGTGATAAGAAGTTGTTGCTGATGGATCAGCACCTAATGCAGAAATCTGAATCACTCGTTTAACCCCTTTTTGTTCACATGCCTGAAATAAAGCAACGGGTGCTTTATGGTGAGTGGTTTCAAAGGTTCTGGATTTACTTTCCTTTATGAGTCCAACACAGTTAATTACAGCATCTATATTTTCAAGAAAGGGAAACCAACGTTCAGGCTCAGTCATTTTATTAAAATCCTGATTACAAACATGGATATTGTGATGACTCATAAGAGCATCGGACAAATGACCTCCAATAAAACCACGACTGCCGATAATTAGTACATTCATAATGATTATTCTGAGATTCAATAATTGCCATGAATTTTAAGGTCAAACAAAAACCCAAACTTCCAAAATGATAATTTTGGAAGAATTAACAATGACTATTTAATTGTTTTACGATACTTTGCCGGTGTTGTTCCGGTGATTTCCTTGAATGCTGAATAAAAGTTCGATTGTGTCGAGAACCCTGATTCAAACCCGATTGATAGAACCGATAAGTCATTTTGCTTTAAAAGTTTTTGAGCAGAAGAGACTCTTTTTTCTCGGAGGTAACGAGAAAAACCTTTTCCGAGTTTTGTGTTAACTAATTCTGATAGTTGGTGAGGCGATAAGCCAACTTCAGAAGCCGTAGTAAACAAATCCAGATTGGACTGTTGGAACAGTTTTTGTTTATCCATAACAGACTCTAATTGTTCCAGCTTCTCATCACAATCAATATTGTTTAAGGTTGATTTGTTATAAGCCTCAGACACAACAATGGAAATGGACTCAGTAATTTCCGGAGAAATATGAATCAATAATGAAGTCATTAAGAAAGCAACGCCTATGGATATAGAATACAAAGAGAAGAAAACCTCCTGAGTGAAAGGTTTAATAATTGCGAAAACGGCAACAATGGCAGCAATTAAAAACACAAAGAGCAACAATGCCACCTCTGTTTTAAATTGTTCTCGATAAGCTCTCAAGTGAAAAACAATCACCAGCAACCACAATAAGTAGCAACCACCAATAACAAAAACCAGACTAAAAACGATACTTCTGTCAAAAACAAAAATTAAAAGAATGGGACTTAGATGAAGAATGTTTATCAAGTTCAGTTTTTCTACAGGTTTTAAAATGGTTTTTGCATAATAGTAAAAAACCGGAGCGACAATAAACAAGAGTACTTGGTATGTCATGCTCTCGGATATGATGAAAAGCTGTCGTAAATAGAGGAAATGAAATAGCTGCAAAAGAGCTAAAGCTAAAACCAGTAAAGAGCCAAAATATGCCGAGTATTTATTATAAGCATGTGCTTTTTTAAAATAGGAAGCTATCAATACGAGTGTATAAAACACTGAAAATCCAATAAAAAGAAATGCCAATGATTTCAGTGTGTCAACCGAAGAGATAAAGTCTAAAGCTCGTGACCACATTTGCGACAAAACACCGCACTTTTAGTGTGGCCTTTCAAACCACATGTATGACACTGCCGTAACAACTTGCGAGATTCTCTCTTTATTTTGTTGATCTCGGCAGCAAAGATTCCGGTTGGAATGGCAATGATAGAAAAACCGGTAAGCATGATAAATGAAGCAACAGTTCGTCCCAATATTGTTTGTGGAGCAATATCCCCATAACCAACAGTTGTCATTGTCACAATTGCCCAATAGATTCCATGAGGAATGCTTTCAAACCCATTTTCAGGACCTTCTATGAGATACATGATGGTTCCAAAAATCACCAAGACTGTCAAAATAAAAAAGAAGAAAACAAATATTTTATGGCGACTGCTTTTGACTGCCTCCATCAATATGTCAGCCTGATCAGTATATTGAATGAGTTTTAATATCCGAAAAATTCGTAAAATTCTTAATATTCTTATCACTAATAATTGTTGGGCCCCAACAAAGAACAAAGACAAATATGTCGGCAAAATAGACAGAATATCAACGATTCCGAAAAAAGAAAAAACGTATCTGATAGGTCTTTTTATACTTATCAATCTTAATATGAACTCAAGAGTGAAAACAGCTGTAAAAAACCATTCTAACGCCAACAAGTATTTTCCATATTGAGAGTGAATTTCGTTAACACTGTCTAATATCAGCGAGATAACACTGAGTAAAATAAATATGATAAGTAAAATATCAAACCATTTTCCCAGAGGTGTATCAGCGTGATAAATAATTTTGAAAATTTTAAAACGCCAGCCTTCGCTGTTTTGGGCTTCTTCTTCCCTTCTCATAAGGCTTGCTATTTATCTTCTTGCAGTCCGATTCCATCCAGTCCGGCAGCTAAAGTGTTTGCATCACCACCTTGAGACAATTTAATTGCCAAACGAACCTCATTGGCTGAGTCAGCATGTCTGAGAGCATCTTCGTAAGTAATTTCTCCGGCTTGATAAAGCTCAAACAAAGACTGGTCGAATGTTTTCATGCCCAAGTTAGTTGATTTTTTCATCAAACCTTTCAATTCGTGAATTTCCCCTTTGCGGATGTATTCTTGTGCCAGTGGTGTGTTAATCAAGATTTCTACCGCCGCTCTTCGACCTTTACCATCTGGTGTAGGTATTAATTGCTGAGCAACCATCGCTTTCATATTCAACGACAAATCCATCAGCAACTGATCACGGCGGTCTTCAGGGAAAAAGTGAAGTATCCGATCCAAAGCCTGGTTGGCATTGTTGGCGTGAAGTGTTGCCAAACAAAAGTGTCCGGTTTCCGCAAAAGTAATGGCGTGTTCCATCGTTTCACGGGTACGAATCTCACCAATCATAATCACATCAGGAGCCTGACGAAGTGTGTTTCTCAGTGCAATTTCAAAAGACTCAGTATCAATTCCGACCTCACGTTGTGTAATGACACATCCTTGATGTTCATGTACAAACTCGATAGGATCTTCAATCGTGATAATGTGTCCGGTTGAATTGACATTACGATAACCAATGAGAGCAGCCAATGATGTTGATTTACCGGTTCCGGTTCCACCGACAAAAATCATGATGCCTCTTTTGGTCAGCGATAAGTCTTTTAAAACTTCGGGCAAGTTTAACGATTCAAAAGTAGGAATTTTGGATTCTACTCGACGAATCACCATACCAACGGCCGACCTTTGATAGAAAGCACTCACCCTGAAGCGTCCGACAGCAGCAACACCGATGGCGAAATTACATTCGTGAGTTCTCTCAAAAACCTCTTTTTGAGCGGGAGACATAATTCCCATTACCAAATCCCTTGCCTGAGCTTTGGACAGAGGAGCTTGAGTGATTGGTACAACTCTGCCATGAATTTTAATACTTGGCGGTAGATTTGCTGTAATAAACAAATCCGAGGCTTTTTTATGCGCCATTAATTTCAAATAAGAATTAAAATCCATAGTTGTCTCCTGAAGTTTTAATCAAAATCAGCTTTGTTTGCTGCTTTGGAGCGAGCATCTGCCCGCGTTATTGTTCCTTTATTCACTAAGTCCATCAAACACTGATCCAATGTCTGCATACCGTAACCCTGACCGGTTTGAATGGATGAATACATTTGTGCCACTTTATCTTCACGAATCAAGTTTCTGATCGACGGAACCCCGACCATGATTTCATGAGCGGCAACACGACCACCACCTACGCGTTTCAAAAGTGTCTGAGCAATTACTGCTCTTAATGATTCCGATAACATAGAACGAACCATTGGTTTCTCACCTGCCGGAAACACGTCAATAATACGGTCAATGGTCTTTGCAGCAGAACTGGTATGTAATGTTCCAAACACTAGGTGACCGGTTTCCGCAGCGGTTAATGCGAGTCTGATAGTTTCCAGGTCACGCAACTCACCAACCAGAATAATATCAGGGTCTTCCCTCAAGGCTGAACGCAGCGAATTATCAAAACTTTTGGTATCTCTGTGAACCTCACGTTGATTGACCAGACATTTATTACTCGTGTGTACGAATTCTATCGGATCTTCAATCGTCAAAATGTGACCATGTTCGTGTTTGTTAATGTAGTCAATCATTGCCGCCAAGGTTGTTGACTTACCGGAACCGGTTGGACCCGTCACCAAAATAATTCCTCGAGGAACCTGAATCAGCTCCTTAAAAATTGGCGGACAGTTTAAATCTTCCAAGGTCAGAATTTCAGTTGGAATGGTTCTGAATACCGCTGCGCAACCTCGATTTTGGTTATATGCGTTCACACGGAAACGAGCTAAGCCAGGAATTTCAAATGAGAAGTCAATTTCCCAAACCTCTTCATACTCCTTGCGCTGACCATCATTCATGATGTCATAAATCATGGCATGCAACTCTTTGTGATCTAAGGGAGGGAGATTAATACGGCGAACATCACCATCGACACGAATCATCGGTGGTAATCCGGCAGACAAATGTAAATCCGATGCCTTATTTTTTACAGAAAAAGCAAGTAATTCAGCAATATCCATAACAGAGACCTTTGTTAACTATGTTTTACGAGTTTATCTCTGTTACTCCCTAATTTCCAGAATTTTTCCGAGAAATACTCCTATTTTTTCTCGCTCTTGGATGAGATTTATCATAAACATTTGCCAGATGTTGATAATTCAAATGAGTGTATATTTGAGTTGTAGAAATATCCGCATGACCGAGCATTTCTTGAACGGCTCGAAGATTTCCACTGGACTCGAGCACATGGGACGCAAAGGAATGTCGCAACAAGTGAGGATATACTCGTTCCCACAAACCTTGATTTTGTGCCCAAAACTTAATTCGAGCCTGAATGCTTCTGGATTTTAATTGCGACCCTCGTTTTGAGATAAAAACAAAAGAATCGTTTGTTCGATTCCAGTTTAGCGAAAGTGGCTTCCAGTTTTTTAAAGCTTTCAGTGCATATTGACCAACAGGAATCACTCTTTGTTTATTGCCTTTTCCCGTAACTGTTATTAATGCTTGATTGAAATCGAGATTATGCCATTTAAGTTCGCTCAGTTCACTGAGACGCAAACCTGAAGAGTAAAACAACTCAAGTATGGATTTGTCCCGAATAGCAACTTCAGAGTTTAAAGGAATGTTTAGCAATACAGAAACAGTATCCACATCCAAAACCTCCGGTAATTTGGATCTTATTTTTGGAGTTTTAACCAGTTTCACCGGGTTTGCTACAATGCCTTTGTGTTTAAAAATATATTCAAAAAGATTGTTCAATGAAGAACGAACTCGTGCCAGAGACTTCGGACTTAATTTGTTTTGATACAATTCAATAAAAAACCGACTGATTTCATTATCGGTAATATTTTCAATGCTAACGAAACCATCTTCTTTTTTTAAAAACTCTAAAAAAGCATCAATATCGCGTTGATAGGCTTTCAGTGAATGTTCGGACAGGTTTTTTTGCAGTCGGCAATATTCTAAAAATCGAGTTTGCCATTGCTCTAAATTCATCCCTGGTTGCTACTCAGTAGATTGAAAGAAGAAAAACTGTTTTTGAGTTTGATTTCCAACATATTTGTCAGTTTGCTGAGAATGTCGGTGGACATATCAGGAATGAAACGAGTCTCATCAAAACTGGCAAAGATCAGTATTCCTTTTTTGGCATTTTTGCCGATAGGAAGCATCACACTGGAACCAACTTTTTCGGACTTTTTGTTGAAAATAAATTGGAGTGTTTCCTTTTTTAAACGACCGCAAACAGATGAATTGCCCTCCATGAAATCTTTGAAAATTCGGAAAAACTCTGTTTCATCTTCTACACACAATACATTTTTTGAGGTTTCAAGATTTTCATAAGCTGGAACTACCAGTCTGAAAAGGTCGGCATTAAAATGCTCTTTAACAAAAGCGGAAAAATGTTTGGTGACATTGGCAACATGCGAAATCTGGCTGAGTTGCAAAGATAATTCAAAAACATGAGAAATAGTTTTTTCGTTTTCAGTGGCGTGAAGAATGAGTTTGTTTAGTTTCTCTTTGAGAAAAGAATTTCTTTCCTGAAGAGTATTAACCTGATGATTGACCAAACTGGCAATTTTTCCATCCAAACTGCTAACTTTTAAGTCTGTTAACAAGTCACGATTTCGGATAAAAAAATCCCTGTGTTCTTGCAAATACTGTATTACTTCAGATTCTGAAATATTGCTTTGTGTCATATTTGTATTTCTCCACGAAAAACGGAGACAGCTTCACCGGTTAAAAGAGTGTCGCCATCATCATTGTATTCTACCACCAGTTCTCCGCCGGGAAGCATGACTTTTACTTTATTTGAAACTTTATTCTCCGACATCATTGCCAGTGCAGAGGTACAAGCTCCGCTACCGCAGGCAAGGGTTTCACCGGTTCCTCGTTCATAAACACGAATTTTCATTGAGTCTGCGGAAAGTATCTCAACAATTTCGATATTAATTCCATTCGGATAGCTTTTTATGATTTCATCATTTAATACATTGAGATTAACATCTTCAATATTCTTTTTCTCTAAAACAAAGTGCGGATTTCCAAAATCAACTTGATACCCTTTTTCATGATCATGCTGAGCGGGAATAATACTTTTCGCCTTTCCCAAATTAACGGTGACCAGACCATTATCATAGACATTTGAAAAAACTTTGCCGGCAAGACCATTCACACAAAACTCGGTTTTTTCAGGGTTTTGCGAATGTAAGTATTTGGCAATACATCTTTGTCCATTTCCGCATTGTTCGGCTTCAGAGCCGTCAGGGTTAAAAAACCGGTAAGAGACATCACAATTATCCTCCTTTGAGTTTTCTAGCAATAGCAATTGATCAAAACCGATGCCGGTGTTTCTGTTTGCCAAAGAAACAATTAAATAAGCTGATGGTTTAAAGTTTTGATGGCGGTTATCAATCAGCACAAAATCATTGCCCAAGCCATGCATTTTTTCAAAAACAATCATAACTTTTTTGTTATTTCTGCTCATCAAGCGAAGCATCCTTTTCTTTTTCAGGAAGATACAAATCGCCTTTGTTTCCGCAAGAAGTTAAAAGCGAAACGGCTATAAAACACAAAAACACAAGTCCAAATTTTTTCATAAAAATACTTTTCAATAAATTGAGTAAGAAACTACCATTGAATACTTTTTAAATCAACAACTCGTTGAGTTGGCTATGAAATTTTTGCTATCAAACCCATACCAATTCAGGAGCATGTCTTCATATTTAAAAGCCTCCAAAAACTGAAACCCAACTTTTTTTAGAACCTTATATGAGCCAATGTTTTCGACATGAGCACAGGCGTATATGTGACTTAACTTCATTTCTGAAAAACCATAATTTAATGATAAAAATGCTGTTTCCGTTGCTATACCTTTGCCCCAAAACTTTGGTTTTAAGCGATATCCTAAATCGTAATAATGAAAATCTTTTCGCAATTTGGTCTCATGCTTTAAACCAGACCAACCGATAAATTCTCTGGTTTTTTTGTCAACAACTGCCCAGCGACCAATACCGTTATCATGATATTGTTTTCGAATATAAGAAATAATTTCTTCAATTTCTGCCAAGGTTTTAATCGGTTTGTTGCCTAAATAACGATGAACATCAGGGTTCGAGTCCAGCTCAAATAAATCTTTGGCATCAGATTCAACAATTTCTCTAAGTAATAGGCTGTCGGTTTCTGCAAATATTTTCATGACGGGAGATTCGGTTAAAGGTTTATTGTAAAGTGTCAGTCAAAACATTAAAATTCAACCCATGAAAAAACTCGAAAACAAAACAATATTCCTTACAGGAGCTTGTGGAGGACTGGGGTCGTCGCTGGCTTTAGAGCTCTGCAAACAAGGAGCGGATGTGATAATATCGGACAAAAATCCGCGTTCGTTAAATATCATGTGCGATAAAATCATCGAACAAGGTGGTCGAGAGCCGATAGTTTATCCGATGGATTTAACCGGAACTTCGCCAAATGACTTTATCCAATTGGCAGAAACGATTGGGAATCAGCTTGGGAAACTGGATGTTTTAATTCATACCGCTGCGGAATTTAGTGGTTTAACCCTGTTTGAACACTATGAAGCGACTCGTTGGCTCAAAGAGATGCAAATTAATCTGAATTCGCCGATATTTTTAACACAAGCGTTAATACCTTTGCTGAAAAAGTCAAAAGGTACAATTATTTTTACATTAGAGAATCTGGAAACCCTTGAAAAAGCCTATTGGGGAAATTATGGTGTCAGCAAAGCAGCGTTAAATCATTTTGCTAAGACGCTGCAACAAGAACTGGAAAACTCTGATGTGAAAGTTAAAACAATCACACCACCACCCATGAAAACCCAACTTCGTTCCAAAGCATGGCCGGCGGAAAATGACTCACACCTTGCCATGCCTGATGAAGTTGTTAAGCTCTATCTGAAAACTGTTTAAATTTTAATTTCGCATTTAAAGTTTTTTGTCGGATTAAACAAACACTCAAAACCAAGTGTTTTGTGTTCGTCATCGTAAATAAAAGGTTTGTTGTCATAAGGGTTTAAGTTTTCTGGCTTGTTTAGGATTTCATCAATAAACTCTTCCCCGCCGGCTTGTTTTATTTGAAACTGGAGATTGACTAATCGAATCATATTGTTGGAATCATGAGCTTTGGCGATGTAATCGGTGTATGCCGGTGTTGAATAATCAACCAGTAGTTTACCTAAGTAATTATATAGTTGGTGTATTTTGAAATTTCTTTTTATTGGTCCTGGTTTTTTTTCTTTGTGCTTTTGAATGAATTTAGATAATGGAAGATTGTTGCTGGAGACATTATTTAAAAAGTTTTTAAAATAATAGTTTTTTGTTGCATTTGGCTGAAAGAACAACGTGTCAAAACTAAAACCATCTGTATTAATATCACTTATGAACTTTAATGAATAATTTATTTCATTCATGAATGCTTTTTCAAAACTTATCGCTTCTTTCGAAAGAGGTTCAAGAAGATTCATAATTAGATTTACGTCATCATGTTCTATGTTTTTTTTTCGTATAAATTCTGAAAGATAAAACATATCGTTTTTAATTAAGTCTATTGCAATCATTTTATCGATTAGATAAGAACCATTGCTCGCTAAATTTTCCCAAAAATTCAAATCACTATCGAGTAATAACAAAAATTCACGATTAGATTTAGTTTGATATGTGTTTGTCAAACTAACTTTGCTTAGTCTTGTTATTGATGAATAGCGAGGAAACGGTCCCATCGCTCCATAATTTTCGTATTCTTGAAATATCTCCATTTGCTTAATTTCTTGAAAACGAATAATTAGGGTTTGGTATCGATCACTATCTACGAAATCATTTAGGGTCATAGTTTCAAGACAATCACAAGTATCGACATCACATCTATAGTACTCATTCAAACCTTTATCAATGTCAGAGCTGTTGACTCCAAGAATATCATCTATAATTTCTTTTTTTAAAGCATAGGATACTTTGTCTTTTGCTCTTTTAATATTATCATCATAAGTTTTTATTATTTCATAACCCGCTTGCATAAAGTCTTTCTCATCGGCAGCTGTTAGCCCCATGATTCCAAAATAAGCATTGCCCTCCAGTTTTGGCATAGGCTTTTCCTGCATGAGTTTAATAACTTCAGGGTTGAGTTCTTCATCAAATAATCGGCTATTGATAAGCAGAATAAATGATGCAAATAGCAAAAGCGAAATAAGCAGATATTTGATTGTTTTGATGATTTTAGATTTCATGGTAAACCTTTAATTGTTTGATTCATGTTTTCTATCTTAAGTTTTGAAGCATTAAAAAACATGAGAAAAATATCTGTAAAACCTCCGCAAATGAAAAAAGAGGGTGGATTAAGGTTACAATTTCAACATGGAAAATTTTTCAGACCAAATAATTACCACAGGGGAATTTCAAATCAACCCACAAACCGGCGAAGTATCTTTTGAAGGCAAGAAGGTTCGCTTTGGCCCTGTGAATATGAAAGTTTTATTGATGTTAGTAAAACATGAAGGAGATGTGGTCACTCGAAACGAGTTATTTGATAGTGTTTGGAGAAATCAAATTGTCAATGATGATGTGTTAACTCGCTGTATTTCAGATTTACGACAAAGTCTTGCAAAAATATCACGTAATAAACACCTCATCACAACAGTCCCCAAAAAAGGATATAAGTGGAGCATTCAAAATACCGAAGTTAAGAAAAAAATCGTTCCACATAAAAAGTGGTTTGCTCCCGTTTTAATTATTTTTTCAGGAATGTTGTTCTTTGCTTTTTTATTTGTCTGGATAATCAATATGTTAAACAGCAGGGATTACACTCACTTGATTTTGATGCCGTTAGAATATGAAAAACAATCGGCTCTGATTAAAGATAATATTGAAGAATCTTTGATTAGAAATTCGCTTCAAACAGAAACACTCAGATTTTTTTCCATAGCAGTGTCTCAACAAAAAGAAAACAGCTTTTACTCTCAAGTTACAAAAGAGTTAAGTGCTCGTTGGCTTATTGAAGGAAAAGTTCGGTTTCATAATAACAAATACAAAATTATTTTACGTTTGGTTGATGTAAAAACAATGTTGGTTTTATTTTCCAAAACCACAGTGAGCTCTGGAGATAATGTTGAAATTGATGTGTTTGTTGGCGAGTTTTTGCATTACGTTGAGAGCTTATAATTATTTTTAAAGTGAAATAAAACAAAGGATAAAATTGAATTAACCACTCTACATTCCTTTAAAAAAAGATATAATGCCCAAATTAAACAGATTAAGCATCATTGGAGAATATAAATGGGTGGAATAAGCTGGTATCAGTTATTGATTGTTCTGGTTATTGTGATTTTGGTATTCGGTACTAAAAAGTTAAAAAATGTCGGAAGTGACTTAGGCGAGGCGGTTAAAGGCTTTAAAAAAGGCATAAAAGATGAAGATGACAAGCCGGAATTGACCGAACAAAAAACAGAATCCACGTCAGAAAAGGTGGAATCAAAAGATTCAGAAAAGTCCTGATATTTCTATCTGTTAATTAATCGACCCTTATTCAGGGAATAATATGTTTGATATTGGTTTTTCAGAATTGTTTATGGTTCTGGTGATTGCATTGATTGTGATTGGCCCAGAGCGTTTGCCTGCTGTTGCCAGAACGCTTGGAAAATTTATAGGAAAGGCTAAAAGGTCTTTTGAAAATGTCAAGCAAGAGGTTCAAAGCGAGTTGGAAACCGAAGAACTCAACAAACGACTGGCGGAAAACAATATTCTTTCCGAAACCAAAGAAGCGGTTGATGAGGTTTCCAAAGAGTTAAGGGATATAGCCCAAAAAGGTGGAGAAAAAATTCCTGAAACCAAGGACTGGAAAAGTTAATGTCTGATCAACAAACTTTTGTTTCCCACCTGATAGAGCTTCGCAGTCGGTTGGTTAAATCGGTTGTTGCGATATTGTTGCTGGTAATGATTCAATTGCCGTTCGCCGGACAGATTTATACCATTATGGCAAAACCTGTTTTGGCTTATTTACCCGAAGGATCGGCAATGATTGCGACAGGTGTTTTGTCACCTTTTCTCACGCCTTTAAAAATGGTCTTCATTTTGGGTTTAATTATCGCCATGCCTTATATTTTGTATCAGATTTGGGCATTTGTGGCACCCGGACTTTATAAGCATGAAAAAAGAATTGCGCGTCCTTTGTTGTTTTCCGGGATTACATTGTTTTATTTGGGGTGTTTGTTTGCCTATTTTGTGATTTTCCCGATTTTATTCCAGTTTATTCCCAAAATATTACCTAGTAGTATTTCTTACATGCCTGATATCAACAGTTATTTTGATATTGTGGTGCGTTTGTTTTTTGCTTTCGGTTTTGCTTTTGAAGTGCCGATTGCAGTGATTCTTATGATACTTTTGGGGGTTACAACACCTGAAAAACTATCTAACAGCAGACCTTATGTTATTGTTGGTGTGTTTGTGGTCGGAATGCTGTTAACACCACCGGATATGATTTCTCAGACATTGATGGCGATACCAATGTGGATACTCTTTGAGCTGGGAATTATTATGGGGAAAATTTTGAAAAAAAGAGCAAAGGAAGCAAAACAGCCGGAATAATGGGCTATAATACTTTTTTTATCGGTATTTTTTCTACAGTCCATGAAATCAGAAAACAACCCTGTCATTTATCGCAAAGACTACCAACAACCAAGTTATTGGGTGAAATCATGTAACTTGGGCTTGATGATAGAACCTGATTTCACATTGGTGAAGTCAAAAATTAATTTTGAAATCAATACAAAGCACAATTGCAACACTCTTGAGTTAAATGGAGTTGATATAGACTTGTTGATGGTTTTGATTGATGGTCGTAAATTATCTGAGGACGAATATAGCCTTAGTGATGAAACCATGACTATTGAAAATGTTCCCGATACATTTGAGCTACAAATCGAGAATAAAATATATCCAAGCAAAAATACCGCACTAGAAGGTTTATATCAATCCGGTCAGTTTTTTTTAACACAATGCGAAGCCGAAGGCTTTAGAAAAATCACTTACTATCCCGATCGCCCTGATGTTATGGCTCCGTTTCATGTCACATTGGTAGCTGATAAAGAAAAATATCCGGTTTTGTTGTCAAACGGGAATTTGGTGAGTTCCGGTGATTTAAAGAATGGCAAACATTATGCGGTTTGGTCTGATCCGCATCCAAAACCCAGTTATTTATTCGCAACAGTTGCCGGTGATTTGGAATACATCGAAGATAAATACACGACCATCAACGGTGACGATGTGACATTACGAATTTATGTTGAAAAAGAAAACATAGACTCGTGCCAATATGCGATGGACTCCTTGATTCGCTCAATGAAATGGGATGAGGAAAGATTTGGACTGGCTTATGATTTATCACAATACAATGTTGTTGCCACCAATGATTTCAATATGGGAGCAATGGAAAATAAGGGTTTGAACATTTTTAACTCTAAATACGTTCTTGCTAAACCGGATACGGCAACTGATAGCGACTTCATTGGTGTTGAAGCGGTCATTGGCCATGAATACTTCCACAACTGGACAGGAAACAGAGTGACTTGTCGTGACTGGTTTCAACTCAGTTTAAAAGAAGGGTTAACTGTTTTTCGTGATCAGGAGTTTACCTCTGACATGCAATCCAGAGCAGTTAAGCGAATTGAAGATGTCAGAGTTTTAAGGTCTTTGCAATTTAGTGAAGATGCCGGGCCTATGTCGCATCCGATCCGCCCGGATTCCTTTATCGAAATCAACAACTTTTATACTCTGACTGTTTATGAGAAAGGTGCAGAAGTGGTCGGAATGTATAACACTTTGCTCGGACGGGATGGTTTCAAGAAAGGGATGGATTTGTATTTCAAACGCCATGACGGACAAGCGGTTACATGCGATGATTTTCGTCAGGCGATGGCGGATGCCAATAAAGTGGATTTGGAACAATTTGGACTTTGGTATTCACAAAATGGCACTCCAAGAATCAAAATTAAGGAAAATTATGACCCTGAGTACGGAAAATATATTCTAACAATCAAGCAAAAATCCCCTGAAAATGTTTCCAAGAAGAAATACAAGCCGATGCATATTCCTGTGAGAGTCGCTTTGTTTGATAATAAAGGAAATCAGTTGGCTTTAGATGAAAGCGGAACTAAGGAAAAAGTTCTGGAGCTTAAAGAGAAAAAACAAAAGTTTGTATTCAAAAACTTATTAAGCAAACCGATTGCGTCATTGTTCAGAGGATTTTCTGCCCCAGTGACCGTTAAATTTAAACGCTCTGACGAAGAACTTGCTAAGTTAATGTCATTTGATACTGACTCATTCAATCGTTGGGATGCCGCTCAAATAATTTCAGAAAAAGTTATCACCAATGCTTACAAAGCCATGAAAGATGACAAAGATGCCAAATGCCCGGAAGAGTTCATTGAATCAATGAAGAAAATCCTGATGGATGACCAAACCGATCCGGCATTGCTGGCTGAAGCACTAACATTACCAACCATTAAGTCGTTGATGAATCCAATGCATGACATTGATGTTGGGTTGCTCTATCAGGCAAGGGAGTTTGTAAAAAAAGCATTGGCGAATAGTTTGGAGGTAGAACTGTTATCTGTATACAATCGTAATTTTGTGGAAGGAGATTATCAAGTTCAGTCAGAACATATAGCCAAAAGAAGCATGAAAAACACTTGTTTAAGTTATTTGATGTCTTCTGAAAACCCTGATATAAAAAGATTGTGTAAACAACAATATGAAACTTCAAACAACATGACAGATGCTTTGGCAGCATTGTCGTTGTATGTTCATCATAAGGCTGAGGGACACAACCAAATGCTATTGGACTTTGCGGAAAAATGGCAAAACAATGCCTTGGTCATGGACAAATGGTTTATTCTTCAGGCAACATCTCCTGCAATGGGTGCATTAGAGAATGTTAAGGAGCTGATGAACCATTCGGCATTCAGCTTGGAAAACCCCAACAAGGTGCGTTCGCTTATTGGAGCCTTTGCAGCGAATAATATGTTGCATTTCCATCACACCTCTGGGAAAGGGTATGAGTTCCTTGCTGATCAAGTAATTGCTTTGAATAAACTCAATCCACAAGTTGCATCGAGAATGGCTTCAGTCTTTAACACTTGGAAAAAATTGAACAAAATACGTCAGGAACTCATTGAAAAGCAGTTGCTGCGTATTAAAAATACTGAAAACCTTTCACCTGATGTGTTCGAAATAGTTGATAAGGCATTAAGTTAATTGTTTTACTTTACTTATTATTTTGTTTTGATAATAATAAATCTGGAATGGTTAAAGGATAGGAATATGAAAGACGTTAAAAGTAGCAATCAGAAAAACGAGAAACAAACAAAGAAACAAAAATACACGACACCTAAATTGTTTTCACTCGGTGATATCAGAGATGTGACCATGGGAGGTTCACCGGGTGTGGGTGATAGTGGAGCAGGAGGCTCGGAACTTCCTTTTGCATAGTTGCTATGTGCGTTATTTAAATCTCGCCAACTCAGGCAAAATCTATAACTATAAAATTGCAGACTGTGTTTATCGGTCTGATTTAGAAGTTCAAGAGCTTGAATACTCAATTCAAGCTCTTTCTTTTGCTGAAAACCAAACACCAAACAAACTTTCTCGCCAAATCATAGAATCTGCTACTATTTATAGCGATGACTATACTCCAGTTGGTGAAAATTATTACAACATTCAAGTCAGCTATGCCCGAAACAGCTATCAACTGACGGTAAATCAAAGCACATATTTTATCAATCAGAAATCAATATCTTCACAAAATCAAGAAATTGATAAAACCATCCTTTTAGGTCCGGCATTATGTCTGAATTTGGCAATGAACAATGTTTTTTGTCTTCACTCTTCTGCTTTTAAAATCAAGGAAACTACTTTTGTACTTATGGCTGAGTCCGGTACCGGGAAATCAACGATTGCTCGTCATTTTCACCAACAAAAGAATACTCGTAGAATTGCGGATGACATCCTTCCCTTAAAAGTTGTAAAAGGTGAAGTCATATTGTTTCCACAGTTTCCACAGTTAAAGTTATCAAGTGATGAACAATATCACGGTGAAAACTTAACAGGACGAATCGTATTGTTATTCGCAAATAAAAACTCTGAGAGTGTATCACTTACCAAATTACAAACATTTGATGCTGCTAAGAATTTGATTAAGCACACTGTGGCGTCACGACTTTTCTCTCAGCAAGAACTGGCAAATCACATGGACTTTTGTCACAAAGTTGCCTCTGACTTGCCGGCATTTCAACTGACTTATCCTCATCAGGAAAACAGCCTTAAACAACTTTCGGAGTTGCTCAATGAACAGGCGTGAAAAGTTTCAGGCACTTTTACTTCTGCCAAAAGCCAGAAATCATATCGTGTTGATTAACAAACAACTCCAAAGTAAACCTTATGATGAATTGTTAAATGATACATACAATCAACCGATTAAAAAACAATCAATGGAAACAATTGTGAAAGCCTACTTTTGGGGATCGAGATTATTGAAAAAGGGCAACTGCTTACCCCGTTCGATTGCGCTCTTCCAACACTTAAAAGCTGCCGGATTTGATGTTGAGCATAAGTTCGGAGTCAACAAAAGCTCATCAAAATTTGCTGCTCATGCATGGGTTGAATATAATGGCAGTCCGCTTAATGAGTCAGCTACCTTAAGAAAAAAATTCACTGTTATGGATTGATTATGCACAAGATATCAGTTAAAAAATTCGAGCAATTATCACTTGATGAACTCTATGAAATCATGGCATTGCGCATGCAGGTTTTTTGTGTCGAGCAAGATTGTCCCTATCAGGATTTGGATGGATTAGATCAGCAGTCAATCCATGTCTATTTTAAAGACAAACAGCAAATAGTCGCCTATGCCAGAATCATTGAAAAAGAAAAATCTACATGTTCAATTGGAAGAGTGGTTGTGCACCCTGAATTCCGAAAACAGGGTCTGGCAAAACGAATCATGAACAAGTGTATTGATTACGTTAAACAACAAGGTAAACAAGAAATCATCATCTCTGCTCAATCCTATCTTCAGAATTTTTATTATCAATTAGGATTTAGAACCACAGGAAAATATTATCTCGAAGACGATATTCCACACGAAGAGATGATTTTAAATTTGTGATAAGGTCGAATGAAGATATATTGTCAAATGTTCCTGAAATTAATTGTCTGACAAATCAAGGTGCTTGATTAGTGGTTGCAAGTGTTTTTCATAATGACGCCATAAATCAATAGAGCTGTTATAGAGTTTTTCTCTGACCTGACTGGCACTAGCAGTTGCAGTTGGTTGCTTGTTTTTATGAAAGTCCAAACATTGAGGCTGCCAAGATAAATTTAAGAACTCCAATACATCTCTGGCTTGCGTTTCTAAATCATTAACCAAGTCCTCATACCAAACGGTTTTCACCGAATTCCCACCAATTTTTTGCCAATGCTTAAGAAGCTGATTGTGCTGATTGTAGTATTTTGCCATTTCTTCCAAATTGTATGAAAAAGGATAGGAGTCATTGCTGAAAAGTTGCTTAAATACTGCATAGCAGACAGAGACAGGGTTGCGTTGCATAATGATTATTTTGGCATTGGGCAATGCTTTTAGAATCATTCCGACGAAATAACTGTTCTGAGGAAACTTATCGGTGAATCTTGGCTTATTCCCTGCTATTGGTGCTGATGTTTGTAGATAATTTTGCCCCAACTGATCGAAGTCAAGTTGTTTGGATGCAATCACCATATCAGTACGGGAGACCTTAGAGTTGGTTTTGATGTTTTGCAAACCATGTTGAACGCTTTTATTTAACTGTTTTAATTCGCCGGCTGCTTTTACATCGGAGTGACTGGTGATCACTCGATCCAGCAAGGTCGTTCCTGAGCGGGGAAGTCCAACGATGAAAATTGGCTTATCAGTTAGATTTTGATTCGATTTTTGATTAACAAACTCTTGGCTATATTCAACTTGAATCTGACGCATAAAATCAATATCAGACTGAACGTCATAATTAAAACAGCTTCGAAATAAATCAGCACCTTTATGACGCGCCTCGAAGCTTTCATCATATTGTTGGCAATCTTCTAATTCTTTTGCTAATGCGAAATAAATTTTCGCCTTTTCTTGTTTAGAAAAGCGACGCTTCAAACTAGCAGTATTCAAAACTTCAAGATGGTTGTTTGATTTCGAGTATTTTTTATACTGGCTTTGTAAATAAAGTCCGTCAGGGTTGTATGGTTCTATTTTTAAAACATTTTCTGTTAACCGGATCGCTTCATCAATATTACCAAGATTTTGTAGAACGCTGGCTTGTTTTAAGAGCCAGGCTGTTTTATTCGGTTCGACGGTGCTTAAATGCCGGAAGAGTTTCAAAGCAGCTTCGAAATCCTCATTAGTTTCCAGAATTTCAGCTATTTTTTCATACATTCGGTTGTTATTGAGAGATTTCTCGGCTAGTTTTTGAGCTAATGGAAATGCAATATCAGTTCGATTCAATGCTTCATACATCATTATTTCCTGAAAAGCGTATGAAATGTCATTCGGGTTGATTTCTCTGGCTTTGCTAATGGCTGCGACAGCACCCTCAATATCATTGTTTTGAAATAATAAAAAAGCTCTGCTAAACCAAGCCTGATCAAAATTGGGATACTCTTCGGTGAGTTCTTTTGAAAGAACTAGTGCTTGTATAATTTGTCTTTGTTGAGCGAGGTATTGAACTTGTCTCAGTTTTTGTTGTTTGATGTTGTCGAAAGACATTGGAAATTATGACTCCTGATGTTAAGAGGTGATTTTACAAAACAAAGCAGAAACAGTCAAAGTATCAAAAACGGCAACAAAACAACAATTTCTTGGTGGAAGCTCTTACTTGACAAATAAATGTCTTACTATTCAACATTTAAGCATCTTACATTTATCAATTTTACTTATCCAAAATATAAAAACCTTTGATTGTTGTTTATGAATATTAGCTTGAAGAAACACTAGATATAAGCAAAAATACTCAGGTTAAATATCAGGAAATCTTCATCATGACAATACTACAAATGCAAAACCAAGACTTGAAAAACAAACGTGTACTTATTCGTCAGGATTTGAATGTGCCGATTAGTGATGGTAAGGTCACAAGTGATAAAAGAATTTTAGCATCTCTGCCAACAATTAAGCTGGCGCTTGAACAAGGAGCAGCGGTTATGGTGATGTCGCATTTGGGTCGTCCAACAGAAGGAGAGTATGACGATCAGTTTTCCTTAAAGCCTGTAGCTGATTATTTGACTGATGCGTTAGGACAACCCGTCGAATTGGTCAAGAATTGGCTGAAAGGTGTGGAAGTTGCTCCCGGACAATTGGTCTTGCTGGAAAATGTTCGGTTTAATAAAGGCGAGAAAGCCAATGATGAAGAACTTTCAAAGAAAATGGCAAAACTCTGTGATGTGTTTGTTATGGATGCTTTCGGAACCGCTCACAGGAAACAAGCATCAACTTATGGTGTAGCACAATTTGCTCCGGTAGCAGCAGCCGGACCATTGCTTGCAGGAGAACTGGATGCTTTAGCCAAATCTCTGGATAATCCGGCAAGACCAATGCTGGCGATTGTCGGTGGCTCAAAAGTTTCAACCAAATTAACTGTTCTTGAAAGTTTATCCAAAAAAGTTGATCAGCTAATCGTGGGAGGAGGGATTGCCAACACCTTTATTGCCGCATCCGGTTACGCTGTTGGTAAGTCTTTGTATGAACCTGATTTGCTGGATGTGGCAAGAGAATTGATGCAAAAAGCCAAAGAAGAAGGTCGGGAAATACCGGTTCCAACCGATGTCGTCACAGCTAAAGAGTTTAGTGATACAGCCGAAGCGACAATTAAGATGGTGGATGAAGTTGCTGATGATGACATGATTTTGGACATCGGACCGGAAACAGCCAATAAATTTGCTCAAATGTCCCAACAAGCCGGAACAGTAGTCTGGAACGGACCGGTTGGGGTGTTTGAAATCGACCAATTTGGAAACGGTACAAAAACTTTGGCACAAGGTATTGCTGATGGAGAAGGTTTCTCTATTGCTGGTGGCGGTGATACATTGGCTGCGATTGACAAATACAATATGTCCGATAAAGTTTCCTACATTTCCACCGGTGGCGGAGCATTTCTGGAATTTCTGGAAGGTAAAAAACTACCTGCTGTAGAGATTTTGGAAAAAAGAGCGAAGGGATAATTACAATTAATAATTAGTAATTATTAAAAACTCTAACCATCTTTAGCCATGGCACGGGGATTTAGAAAAAACATGTCAATTATTTTTTAGATAATGCGAACCATAACTTGTTTAAACAAGGAGGAGCTAAAATTAAATTGAGGACACACCTAACCTCTTATCGTTAGAAAAATTATAAGTGAAACAATAATCAAAACAATACTAGTTACAAAGAAAATTAATCCTTGTTTGGAAATCTTCGCTTGCTGCTCGCTAGACATAGATTCAAATTTGGTGATTGTTTTGATGTAAGCAGAGTCTTTATCTAACGTTAATTTTACGATAAGAAAACAAAGCGCCATAATGACACCAACAGAAATTTTAGCTGCCATTCGTCCGGCTCGTCTGCCAAAAACATCTTTAAAAACTCCTTCAATTTCTCTTCCTAAGTCTGGAAAAAGCAGTAAGAGAATAAAAAAAACTGAAAAAAAGTAAAGTAGCAATGCAATTGCAGAAAGAACGGTACCATTTTTCTTGGCTGAGTTTTCTTTGCCTTTGGGTTTCAGTTCAAAATATTGATTGCAGTAAATAGCCTTAAATAAATTCATTCTGGAATTATTCAAAATGTGTAATGCAAATCATGCTATCACAACTCTTGAATTTTTTCCCACATAAAGTTCATTTGCCAAGCGAGTTGTATTGATAAATTCAATATCTTTTCACCGTTTTGAAACTCCTTGCAGTATTGAAGCAATACTGATGATTGATTTATCGGCAAATTGTTGTAATTCATAAACATGGCAATATCGAAAATAGGATGTCCTCTTCCTGCAAATTCCCAATCAATGATTTTCAAAGGTTTCTTGCCAAGCAGGTTATAGCGATTTAAATCATAATGGATTAGATTGATCGCATCAAAGAAGCTCAAATCATTGAGTTTATTGACTGTATTTCTATATTGATACATAAATGAAGATGTCAACAAATGCTTCGATTTGTCGTAATACTGAGTCAATCTTTGCTTAAAATCAGGGAAATTATCATCTAATTCGATTTCGTGATATTGACTGATTGTTTTGATTAGAATTTTGTGATTTCTTTGGCAATCTTCAGCACTCCAGCAATCTTGAGGTTCGTATTCTGAAAGTAAATAATCTGTGTTTGACGAAATAATGTTGGGTGAAATATCGAGGTTTTTAATTTTTTCGAGAATTTTTAGTTCGTTTTCACGCTGGATGCCTGCAACATCGGGAGTATTAATTCTCAGAAAGAATTTTTTGCTTAAACAATGAATGATATAGTTTTGATTGATTGTTCCAAATTGAATTGGCTCATAACTGACAAATCCGGCATGCTGAATTTCATCAATTTTTTCTATCAATTGGCTTATATTTATTGCTGTTGTTTTATCCACAGTTTTTTCCAACTCACAATACCAAAAAATATCAAAACAATATAAATCACGAAAAGTAATGCGGTGAGATACATTTGTTTTGACCAGAATAAATAAATGGAAACGCTATCCACTAACAACCAGTAATACCAGTTTTCAAAAATTTTACGTGCTGTCATAAAGGTTGCGACGACTGCCAAAAGTGCGACCAAAGCATCCAGATAAGGAAAAGACGCTCCTAAAATTTTCATCAAAGAGCCAACTGGGTAAACCAAAAGCAAAGTAACCGAGACTATCGCTAAGTGTCGTTTAACTTTCCATTTATGTATTTTTACGGATTGATGTTGATTGATGTTTTGCCATTGATACCAACCATAAACAGCCATTGCCATGTAATAAATATTAAGAACTGACTCCGAAAGCAAAGCCACATCATAAAAGAGATAAACATAAATGGCTGTACTGACAAAACCAAAAAACCAACACCAAATATTTTCTTTTGCAGCTAGGATTAAATAGAGAATTGCGGTTATGACCGCAACAATTTCTGCTATTGATTGTGTTAAAAATGCCTCTTTGAGACTATAAAGAACCGTTTCCACAAATTTAAAAAATCAATTTTTCTTATTGGCTCTGAAACGTTTCTTTATTTCATACATTTTTTCATCGGCATGTTGCAATAATTTTTCTAGTGTTGCAAACTTTTCCGGATCGGTCTGAGCATAACCGATACTTATGGTAAAACTATGGTCATTTTTATCAAGGTTTTGCAGAAGGCGTTTTTCCCAGAAATTCTTAACAGCCTCCAGCTCTGTATTCGCAAGAAAAATACAAAATTCATCTCCTCCGTGACGGAAACAGAGGTCATCTGGTTTGCATGTTTCTTTTAAAGCCATTGCTATATCACACAAAACCTGATCTCCATATTGATGTCCTTTTGTGTCATTAATTTTTTTGAAATTATTTACATCTATGTATGCAAGAACAATAGTTTCATTCCGGCGTTGTGCTGCTCTTAGTTCTCTTGTTAGAATTTCGTCCATTTGCCTTCTGTTTAACAAACCAGTCAGAGCATCTGTTTTTGATAGTTCTTCAAGTTGTTTAGTTCTTTCACGAACCTTTTCTTCCAATGAGCTTGCATATTGTTCAGAACGTTTTCTGGAAATCTCAATTTCTGAAACCAAACTCCTGATATAAGTATCAAAAACCAGTGAGATATCAAACAGCATTAATTTCTCAACGGCATCCAGGATTTTCTCATGACCCATCTCAGCCGGAATTGATTGGTTAATCAATTGAGTTATCAGTTGCTTAAGTAGTAGATTAGCTGCGAGATAGAGCTTTGGTTCAACGCCTATTCTCTTGTGCACAATACCAATTCTGAGCCTGTTGTTTACATATTCAACATCATAATATCCCGAAAACAAGTCTATGATGTATGACTTTTGAGCTTCTTTCAAACGATTTAAAGTATCCAAGTCACCTATTAATAGTGAGATATCCGGAATAGATGTTTGTATCTCATAGAACTGATCAACCAAAAAATTGAGCTTACTTTCAATAAATGGCTTTGCTTTTCTCAGCAAATAAGCATCTTCTTCAGTAATCATAAAAAGTTCCTTACGATTTTCTATATGGAACTCGCTCATCTTCAACTGTTCAATAAGAGTTTTGTCTGTACTTCTCATTTCAATATAATTCATAGGAAAGCAGTCTTATAATAGATAACACAAATGATTCTCATTTACAATAAAGTTTTTAACAAATATTTACATTTTGAGACTTTCATCTGATTTTTAAATGGCACTAAGTATCAAAAAACAAGTTTTAATTGTTTAGAACTCATAATCAAAACTCACGCCCAAATGTCTCGGCGAGCCCAATTGTGTATAGAGTTTATCTTCATAGTTCGGCGGTTCAAGTCCGAAATAAAATCCACGAGTTGCGTAGCGTTTATCAAAAACATTGTTGCCCCACAATGTTAGCACCCAGCTATTAGATTGATAACCAACTCTTAGGTTGGTTGTAGTGAAAGCTTCTGATTGCTGGTCATGAGAATCTGAAAAATAAAAACTGTCTTTACCGGAAACATCTATTCTGGCAAAAAAACCATTTAAGTGCTGATATTCCGCACCTAAAGAAAAACTATAAGACGGTGCATGGGCTTGTTGCCGACCATTGAAATTACCTTCGCTGGTGACAAAATCATCGAATTCCGCCTTTAATAATCCTAAAGAACCATAAATATTTAAATTGTCAGTTGCCTGAAAAGCAAAGTCTGTCTCAATTCCATAATTACTGCCACTGGCAGCGTTACCAGTGAAATAGACGAAAGTCAAAGGATCATTCGGATCAGTTTGTCGCGAAGTGCTGATTTGCATGTCTTTGCGTTTGGAATAAAATGCCGAAAGATTCCATTGCAATTGATAATCCATCACAAATCCTTTCAGACCAGCTTCGAGATTCCATAAATACTCGGGTTGGTATTCGCGAAGTTCATCTGGAACAGAAAGTGACAAATTAAAGCCGCCGGCTTTATAACCTCTGGATACTGTCGCATAAGAGTTCAGTGATTCTGAAACTTCATGGTTGAGAGAAATCTGTCCGCCCCACATAGAATCACTTGGTGAAACATCAATGCCATTATCGTCATCATATTCAGCATTGCGTTTTTCAACGCGAAAACCAGCTGTGAGAGTGTTATCGAAAGATATTTCAGTGTCAGTTTGTACAAAAAGAGCATAAGAATCAGAGCTGAATTTGCTGTTCAAACTCCGATAAGTTTCACCATTGTATAATTCGATGATTTGATTGTCCTCATCCATATTCAGAAAATAAAATCCTAAAAGCCAGTCAGTTGAGTCATTAAAAATTCGACTGCTTTCATTAGATAAAAAGCGAAACTCCTGAGATGTATGTTTTCTTTGACGTAAATTTTGTGAGGTAAAATCATAGGGAGCGTATTCACCCCAATAATCGTTATTTCCCCAATCCCCATCATAGGAGTAGTCAATATCGGCTTTCATGTAACTACTGATGCTTATAAAGTCAAAGTTATCTGATTGATATTTAGCTTTCATTGCTAAGCCTGTAGAATTCTGAAAGTCTTTTCCGGGTAGGTCACTATGAACGATAAAACCATTTTCAGGGGCAAAGCTGTCGAAACCATTGTCGATTTTGGCTTTGAGCAAATTGAAATTCAATTGCAGATTATCGTTAGCGTTCCATAACAGCTTACCTCTGCCGACAAACTCATCTCTTTGATTGGTATCATCACGATTCAGGTAGTCGTTGGTGCGAAATCCGTTAGCATTATATTGGTGCAACGAAAAACGATATGCCGCATTGTCACTCAACCCACCTGTTGAGCGAAATCCTAATGCTCGGTCTCCGTCATCACCAATCAGTGTTTGAAGTTTGTGTGAAAAATCAAAATCAGGTTCAAAGGTTTTCACATAAATTAAACCTGCCAACCCATTGGCTCCATATCGGGTTCCTTGCGGACCTCTAAGAACTTCAACTTGTTCCACATCAAACAAAGTCGCAACTCCTCCCAATGCTGAAAAATCAATATCATCAACAATAAACCCAACTGACGGATTAGGAGCTCCTTCGTATTGGGAGCGTTCGCCAATTCCCCGAATCTGAAAATATCGGGGACGATTGGTTGCTGAAGACCAATTAAGATTTGGTACTTGTGACATGATATCTTCAAAATGCTGAGTTCCGGCATTTTCTATACTTTCAGAATTCAGGATAGCGATACTTGTTGAAGTTTCTTTTTGAAGTTTTTCACCTCTTAAATCTGCGGTGACTGTAGCTGTGTCGAGTTGTTCTTTGGCATCATCAGCGATAACTGAAAAGCCACATAACAATAAAGCGATAGAAATAATATTTTTCATGGATTTTTACCTTTTTCATTCTATAAATCAAAAATAAAAATCCGGTGACAGACGATTTGAATAGTATTATTTGTTCCATTCCTACGCCGGTACAAACCGGATCAGGTTCTAAGGGTCTTATCTCAGGCTTAAAAAACGATATAAGCCACCCCTTGGAATGGAGCGATTTTAACATTGAAACTCAGGAACTCAATAAAATCCTGTTATATTTTAAGGGTCTTTGCGAAATAAAGGGAAGGTGACAACTCCAACAGAGTTGCCACCTTGTGTGAAAAATTTATTCAAATCCGTTCATAAAAATCAAATCCCCAACAGTATTACAAGATTGAGGAACAGAGATATTATTATATTGAAGTTCATCGAGATAAAAACCCTCTTCCTCTGAACCCGGGTCAGTTGACAGGCTCCATCTGACTTGAACCGTTTGTCCATTATAAGCGGATAAATCATGTGTCACACTTTGAAAACCGGCAGATGATCCATTGAACGCACCTTGTGATGCAATGTACCCGCAAGCGTTGATCGGTGGAGAACCTGTGCTTGAAAAATCATTCGGATAACCGCCATTTGGTGGTAAATCCGTCCAGTTACTACCGCCATCAGTTGAAATTTCAACAACCACTCCGTCCCAATCGGCTTCGATATTGTATCTTGCTTGATAGGTTAGATTAGGAGTTGATGAAGGACTTGCAGGAATTGTAAACTCCTGAGAGTGCATTCTGCCGCAGGTGTTTGGTGTATAAGTGTTACTACCTTCAGCAGCACTCCGATAACTCAGCAAACCATTGGAGGATTGCTCATTACTGACCGACCAAACGGAACCTAATCTCATAACCGCAAGATTATCCACATCATCGGTGAAACTTCCTTCTGTACCCGGCAACCCAAGTGCCGTTGCAACCACTTCAAACACTTCGCCGGTTTCATTTCCTCCGTTTGGACCACTACCATCAGCAGTTGTGTCTTCTGCTTTGACAATATAATAGTAGACTTGGTTAGGTGTCACATTAACATTGTCAATAAAACCTGTGGCATTAGCAGCGGTTGTCGTCAGTAAATTACCCGGTGCGGGTGTGAAGTTATGCGATGTATTACGATAGATATTGTATTTCACATCATTAGCTGCCGGACAATTTGAGGTTGCGGCATTCCATGTCAGACTCACATGGCAGTTGGCTCCACTATTTGATCCTACTAAAACACTTGAAGATTCAAACGAAGGTTGCAGTGAGCAAATTTGAGTTGATGTAGCATCAACACAATTGGTGTAGGAACTCACTAAATCATCCGAATAGGCTCTGACTTTATAAGCGTATTGATAACCACCAACAGTCGTATCATCGGTAAAATTATTTGTTCCTCTGATACCTACAAATCTCATTGCTGTCAAATCAGCTGTTGCGCAACTCCCTTCTGTACGATAAATTTCATAATAGCTATAATCGGCAGAAACATCTGACCAAGCGAGTGAAATTCCCGAAGGTGTATTTGAAGTTACCATCAGGTTGGTTGGGTCGGTTGGGTTCGCAGGAACAGCACCGCCGGATGCCAAGTCTCCGGAAACAACCAAAGCAAATCCCTGTTTGTCTGATCCAAAAGTTCCATCGCCCGGAATATTCGTAGCATCAACATTGATTGTGTATGTTCCTGTTGCCGGTGCAGAAAAACGAATTTGCTCTACAGAGTTAATCGAATCAGCTGAACCTCCGGTTGCCGAATTATTTCCTGAAAAATTATTTGCCAGATAGGTATTTCCACCGGCATCAACAGATAGGTCCAGATTATTCACAAGTGTCACGCCTGATCCAGTCGGGCCGGGAACATCATACCAAACTAAAGTTGCTCTGAACTCTTCACCTGCTTGAACTGTGACTTCAACATTAAATTGCTCCCCTGTGGACAGACCATTTTCATTGGTGAATTCCCAAAATCTGAATCTGCGATTATCACCATCGAAATAGAGAGTATTTTCCAACCAAACACGCCCCCAGCCAATCTGATTGGTAAAGAATCCGCCGTCAGTTCGCGTGCCATTGAGCAGCATCGCTTTCATAAGTGTGCCGCTTGGTTTATGAGCATCTCCAGCATTTGCAGTACCGGTCGGATAAAAGCCATCGGTAAAATATTGCCTTAATAATGCGGTACCACCGGCAGTAATTGGTGTTGACATTGAGGTGCCACTGGTTGTTCTTCTGGATGGTGCGTCAATGACATTGGCTTTATTTGTATCGCCGGCTGCCGACTCAATGCTACTGCCTGTCGCTGAGATATCCGGCTTTAAACGACCATCATCAGTAGGACCTTTATTCGAGAAAGAAGCAACTGAGGTGCTATTGCCATGTAACAATGCACCAACTGAAACCACATTCTTAGCATTGCCTGGAGATGATACAGAGTTGACTTGACCATCATCATTACCTGCCGCAAATAAAATAATCATATCATCCAGTTCTCGCAAGGCTTCATCCGCACGAGCATCCGAACCAATATATTCACCTAAGCTCGAAGAACCATAACTATTTGAGTGAATAAATACGCCGGCTGCATAGGCTTGTTGCCACATTGGAGTGGACCCGGTACCGGTCAGACCGGAATTGCTGCCAATATCATTGAATAAAATTTGTGCATTGGGTGCCATACCATCGTCGTTGTCATAACCATGAGCTGATGGACTCGATGCACTTGCTGGTGGAGTTTCAGTTAAACTACCAACTTGATTGGCGCGATCACCGGCAATTGAACCTGTAGTGTGTGTGCCATGAAAGGTTCCGTTGTCATAGGCGGCTGCACCGGGCATGGTCCAATATGCAAATATTTTATTATTTGGATGTGTTGTGCCAACAGTTGGTGGATCCACATCTTCGGCATCTGTTATCGCAGAAACCACTCCCGAACCTTTATCCAAGTGTACAAACCAGTCTTCATTGCGATCAAGGCCGGAATCAGCAATACCAACAATCTGACCGGTTCCCCAAAGACCCTGATCCCAGATTGGTGTTGGAGATGGTCTGTAAGTATCGTTACTGGAGGTTCCACCTGAAGCTGATGTCGCCTGAATCGCAGAAACAGCTTCGGTATTGAAAAAGGTTTCCTGATAATAGGGAGCAACCCATTGAATATCTTCTAAAGAAGAAAGTGCGTTCAGAGCCTGAGAAATACGGTTTCCGGAAACCTCTATAACGATTTGGTTATAGCCTGAAGGAATATTGCTTGAGACTATTTTTTCATTAGGGAGATATTTTTTTACCAATCCTCTCAGAATGGACTCGTCAACACTTTTAAAACTATGTACTGACAAATGATACACTGATTGCCCGGCTCTCTGAGAATCCCATAAATCTGGAGAAACTTTAAACCCACTTTGATAAGCTCCGTACCAGCGAATGTTATTATTCTGGTCTAAGAGACTCTTATCAGAATTCCTCCAATCAACCACATAAGCATTGTGACTAAGGCTTTGTAAAACCTTAAAACCCTTTTTTTGCAGCCAATTAAAATCTGCCTTTCTATCATTAAATTGAACAATACCATAATTATTCAGCGACAAATTCGACAAACCGGTATTTGAAAAATCCAGTTGATCAAACTTTGGATCAAAAGCACCCACAGCTAAAATCAGATTGTTCTGATTGGACAAAGCATTCTTCACAGACTCTGCTGATTGTTTGGTTGCAACAACCTGTTCTGCATTCGCAGTAGAAAGAACTCCAAGCAATGCCAGAACGACACTACTTTTTAAGAATTTATTAACCATTTACGCACCCTCTAAGTTAAACTGGTCTTAAATTGTATAGGATAAATTATGTTTCAGCCACCATATTTTAAACAAAAAGATAATAACGGAATGCTAGAGTTCATTAGAAATGATCCGCTCGCAACAATCGTTACTCAATCTGAAAACGGCCTGACTGTAAATCACATTCCCCTTTTATTAAAAACAAGACAAAACTCAAATGTTTTACAAGGTCATATTGCTAAAGCAAACAATATGTGGAAAGATTATCAGGCTGAAAAAGAATCGGTCGCTATTTTTACAGGTCCACAGTCTTACATTTCTCCCAATTGGTATCCATCAAAAAAACGGGATCATAAAGCAGTTCCAACCTGGAACTACACAGCTGTCCATGCTCGCGGACTGATAAAGTTTATTCATGATAAAGATTGGCTTTTAGAACATTTGACAAATCTCAGCAATTTTAATGAACAAAATATGCCAAAACCCTGGCATTTATCCGAAGCACCTGAGGATTATATCAAATCCATGTTGCCTGCAATTGTTGGCTTTGAAATGGAGATTACCAACATGAGCGGACAATCTAAAATGAGTCAGAACCATAATGAGGAAAATCGTCAAGGTGTAATTAGCGGTTTGCAATCTCAGAATAAAGAGAATGTGGCAACTTGGGTCAAAAATCCTGACATGAGTTAATAAAGTCAGTTAAAATTCAGCTTTTTTAATCCAAAACCATTCATGTACAGTCTGAACAGCGAACCTTTTAAACTGGAAAGAGATGTTGAAGCCATCATTGTTCCTGATGGGCAATCAATCAACCTGCCAGCCGGAACCGTCGGTTATATCACTCAGTCTTTAGGCGGGAGCTTTACTGTTTTTATTGATGGAAGCATGTTCATGATCCTGGGGCACAATGCGGATGCACTTGGCAAAGAGCCCATGCCATTACCGCAGATTAAGGAAAATGCTAACAAAGATGAAATTGAAGAAGCAGTTTGGGAACAATTGAATAATGTTTATGACCCTGAAATTCCTGTCAGTATTGTGGAATTGGGGCTCGTTTACAAATGTGAAGTAAACGAAAACGAGAAAGGTAAATATGATGCCTTTGTTGAAATGACACTGACAGCACCCGGTTGCGGAATGGGCGATGTTTTATTGACAGACGCCAAAACCAAAATCAAACTCATCCAGAAAATTGATGATGTCGAGTGTAAAATCACATTCGACCCACCCTGGGATAAGTCCATGATGTCAGAAGCTGCCAAACTGGAAACTGGAATGTTTTGATATGAACCATGAAGAACCTGAAGATATGAATGATGTGTCATTCCGAGTAGACGAAGTAATCCGAGGAACTTAGTTTAAGTGGCTTTGGGGTTAGAGATTTCTCCACTCGCTACGCTCGGTCGAAATGACAAGTTTTTTTAGTTTGGCTTGCTCAAGAATTCGCCATCATCCCTATAGTATAGAGACTTTCATCAAACTTCATGACCTTAATGCACTACATGGTAAAAAAATAACTTCTCAATAAATTCTTACAACTTTCCCACAAACTCAAAATCAATTTTTCGTTCATCAACTGAAACACCGGCAACTTTAATCCGAACCTTATCTGCTAATTGAAATTTAGATCCGGAGCGTTGTCCGACCAGTTTGTGTTGAATGCTATCATGATGATAATAGTCATTTGGCAATGATGTGACATGAATCAAGCCATCAACCATCACGTTATCCAGCGTCACAAAAACGCCAAAATGCACCACGCCTGAAATTTTACCGGTAAATTCTTCGCCAATATAATTTTGCATATACATGCATTTGAGACGAGAATCTACATCGCGAGAAGCATTTTCAGCACGTCGCTCATTGTGTGAACATTGAACACACATAGCTTCTGCTTTTTCCGGCGAATAAATAAATCGTTTCGGCTTGCTGGTTTTAACGATGTAATCAATCGCCCGGTGTACCATTAAATCAGGATATCGACGAATCGGCGAGGTAAAGTGAGCATAATGCGTCAATGAAAGCCCAAAATGACCCTTGTTGACTGATTCATAACTGGCAAGGCTTTGAGAACGTAACAGCACGCTTTCAATCAAAGACTTATCGTCACGGTTTTTCACCAGTTCAATAATTCGTTCAAAATCATGCGGAGAAACCGGGTCGCTGAACCCCGGTTTAATTCCCAGCGATAATAAAAATGCTTTTAAATCTGTCAGTTTGTTCAATGGCGGAGCATCATGAACACGATATGCCGAAGGAACTTGGTGCTTTTCAATATATTTTGCTGCACAGATATTGGCAGCAATCATGAATTCCTCAATCAATTTATGCGAATCATTACGTTGATAAGGTTGAATATCAGACACCTGTCCGTCTTCACCAATACTGATTTGCACATCGGTTGAGCTGAAAGTAATCGCTCCGCGCGTTTCTCTGGCAACCGCCATTACTTTGTATAACTCGTACATGGTGTCCAATGCCGGAGAGACTGTTTCGTCCCATTTAGCGGGTTTCTCGCCTTCCGATAAATAATTCCAGCATTGTTTGTAAGTGATTCGTGCATGAGAATGCATCACACCCCGATAGAATTTATACGACTCAATTTGTCCGGCTGAATTGATTTGCATATCACAAACCATACACATGCGATCGACATGGGGATTGAGCGAACAAATGCCATTAGACAACTCAAGTGGCAACATCGGAATCACTTTTCCGGGGAAATACACCGACGTTCCGCGTTTATAAGCCTCTTTATCGATTTCGCTATTCGGCGGAACATATTTCGAAACATCCGCAATCGCCACCAATAAATTCCAGCCTTTATCGTTTTTCTTTGCATAAACCGCATCGTCAAAATCTCTGGCATCTTCTCCATCAATTGTCACCAAAGGTGTTTCTCGCAAATCGACAACATCTTCGGCAATATCTTCTTCGGTGACATGATTAGGTATGTAGGAAACCACATCGTCAAAATTTTCCGGCCATTCATGAGGTAAATTTTGCGACGCAATCGTTAATTGCATCGCTAATTTGGAATCCAGTTTTTGTCCCAAAACCGCTATCACTTCGCCAAAAGCCGGATGTTTTCGATTAGGATATTCGGTAATCATGGCTGTGACATAGTCACCATCATTAGCTGTTGCCTCATAACCGGATGGAATAATAATATCATCAATGGCATTATTATCCGGTTCGACAATTCCCTGACCTTGTTTGTGAAAAAATCGACCGGCAATGGTTGTGTGCGCTCTTTCCAGAATTTCGACAATAAATGCATCCTGCTTATTCTTCCGACGTCCGGATTGCAAGCTGGCAAGCACGGTATCGCCATCCATCACTTTTCGCATCTCACTCGGCAAAATAAAACTGTCTTCCTCAAGCTCCGGAGAAATTAAAAAACCAAACCCATCGGAATGAGCCTGAACAACACCTTTGATTAAATCAGTTTTTTCCCTGACACCATATCCACCCCGGCGATTGATAAACAAAGAACCATCACTAATCATGGCACTAAGCCTTTTATTCAAACCATCCAGTTGCTCTTCATTCTGAATTCCAATGCGGTCGGCAATTTTTTGCAAAGACAAAAGTTTTTTCTTGGTTTTTAAGAAATCCAAAATCGCCGTCCGGCTGGGAATAGGGTTCGGATATTTTTCAACTTGTTCAGCAAATTCAGGATCAGGAATATTAAACGGATTTTTCATAAAAATAGATTTTTCAAACTGATATGGATTGTAGCATATTTGTCGATTGCAGGTTTATTATTGTATCAGTTGTTTCGCACTTCGAATGTATTACAAGGAGATGTTTTGTATCTTTTTCCCAAATTAATAATTTATGAATAGTGGATCACACTAACTGTCATTCTGAAGAGTGTAACGATGAAGAATCTACAAAACAAAGTCTCTATTAAACTATCAAAAGTCACGACAGCCCAAGAAGATCCTTCACATTCGTTCAGGATAACAGAGCAAAGTTGTGAAAATTAATTTTAACCGGACAGTAGCGCTTTTAAGAGAGTGCATGGGGATATTTTAGCAGTTCTGTAATTTAAATCTTTTGTTTGACCGATTGTTTTAATTATCATAAACTGATGATAACTAAATCAAAGCGGAGAAAAATTTGACAAAAAAATCAAAACGGCTGGTCACTTTTCAGCAGTCACAGCACAAGTTAAGCCTTTATATATCTAATCATGACTAAGAGAAATCTATGTAATGGTCAAGTTTTTCCGGACACATTTTTAGGCTGCTTTTTTAATTCGTTATATTTTTTGTTTGGTGTTGTGTATCCAATTGCTGAGTTCAGCCTTTTGTAGTTGTAAAAGTAGATATAACTCTCAACTTCAGCAATCACTGCTTCATGATTAATAAAGCTTAATGTGTTCAACCTTTCTGTTTTCAGATTTCTAAAAAAACGTTCCATAACTGCATTGTCCCAACAATTACCTCTGCGGCTCATACTTCTGATTATTTTGAGTTGGTCGCAATACACATCAAACATGTTTGATGTGTATTGCGTGCCTTGATCTGAATGAACCAGCAAGTTGCTGGTCATTGGTCGCTTACGATTGATGGCATTTTTCAATGCCAAGGTGGCAAGCTGTGCATCTGGTGTCTTTGACAGTGCCCAGCCTACAATTTCTTTGGCACCCAAATCAAGTACGGCAGCCAGGTAACTCCAGCATTGGTGGTTTCGTATATAAGTGATGTCTGTGACCCAATGAGTGTTGGCCTGTGGCTGATTAAACTGTCGATTTAAGACGTTTCCAACTTTTGTATTACTGATGCCACCATCAGGGTATTGGTGCTTTTTCTTAGGCCTGATTGCTACAATGTTTGCCTCTTTCATGAGACTGGCTGCTTTGTATTTGCCAATATTGAATCCTTCATTGTTTAGTTGCTTTTTCATTCTGCGTTTGCCGTAACTGTGATTGGTTTCAATAGCCGTTTGTTTGATGATACGAAGCATTTGTTGCTTTTTCGCAGATATGGGCTTTTCTTTGACTTGGTCGTAATACGTACTGGTTGGAACGCTAAACACTTCGCAAAGTTCTTTGGTCTGATATTTTGGGTGCGCCATCTTTATTTTTTTAATCATTTGACTTAATCCTTTCGAACAAAGATGGCTGCGGCCTTTTTTAGTATTTCATTGTCTCTTTTGGCACGCCATAATTCTTTTTTCAGCCTTTGGATTTCTTGTTGCTCAGCTGTCATTGCTTGAGTTCCTTGGGGTGTTTTTCCGTGAATTTCATCAATATATTGCTTTTTCCAGCGACTGACCGCTGTTTGACCTGCACCTGATATATCCATGACTTGCTTGTAGGTATAACCTTCTTCAACCATCAATTTGGCATAATCACGACGCTGCTCAACCGTAAATGATAATCTTTGTTTCTTTGACATTATCTAACCTCTGTTTTCAGTATTATATAGGCTAAAAATGTGTCCGAGTTTATTAGACCACTACACTAACAGATTAGTCTAGATTATGTGGTAGGAGACAATTTTGAAAATTACTAAAGAGGCAGTACTTCAAGTCTATGATTTAGCCCGTGATGTTTATCATGGAAAAATATCTAGAAAAAAAGCAGTTGAGCTAGCAGTCAAAAATGAAATTATGGGTACTGGATCTGCTCAAGATTATATTCAAAATTTTCGTTACATTATGAATGGTGTTACCTATAAACGTACAATGAATCTACAGGGTACAAAAGTTTACTTAGAACATTTATAAGGATTTTGGTAAACAAAAACTCCTACAGGCTCTTGAAGTAGTTATCTCTCATGTTCAGTACTACAATGCTCTTGGGCGCGGTAAACAGGTGAAAACTCATGAGCTTGTTGGCGAATTTTTGAAAAAACATCAACTAGAATCTCCAGGAATATCCTACCCAGATGAAGTTATAGGTGATGGACTAATAGAAGGAGCCAAAAGACAGGTTACTGTAAATGCATATGAACGCAACTCTAAAGCAAGAACTCAATGCATAGAACATTATGGAAATAATTGTTATATATGTGGCTTCAATTTTCATAAACATTTTGGAGACCTTGGCATTGGCTATATTCACGTACACCATGAGATTGATTTGGCATATATTGGTGAAACTTACGTTGTTAACCCGGTAAAAGATCTCAAGCCTGTATGTCCAAATTGCCACGCTATGCTCCATAAAACTAAACCAGCAATGCCAGTTGAGAAGTTAAAGGCTCTGTGGTTGGCTCGAAAATGTACATCACAAAACGATTAAGAGTGTTCACTTCTCCCTCGGATCTAAAGCATCTCTCAAACCATCACCTATAAAGTTAAAACAGAACAAGGTCACAGCTAGAAAAGATGCGGGAAATATCAACGACCAGGGAGCGATTTCCATGTCTTGGGCGCCTTCGTTGACTAGTGCGCCCCATGATGTGAAGGGTTCCTGAACTCCTAGTCCTAAAAAGCTGAGGAATGATTCCACCAGAATCACCTGTGGCACGGTTAGGGTGACATAAACCACCACGATTCCCAAGAGATTTGGGATGATATGTCGAAAGATAATTGCCGGTGTGGATGCACCAATGGCAATGGCTGATTCGATAAATTCTTTATTCTTGAGAGTGAGAGTTTGCCCTCGAACGATTCGTGCCATATCCAGCCAGATATATCCGCCTATCGCTGCGAATATCAAAAAAATATTCCTGCCAAAAACCACCATTAGCATTATTACCAAAAACATAAAAGGCAACGCATAGAGAATATCCACAATCCGCATCATTACACTATCAACTTTCCCACCAAAATAACCGGCAATCGCACCATAAGTCACGCCAATAACAAGACTCACGGCTGTGGCAACAATTCCCACCAACAACGAAATTCTTCCTCCATGCAAGGTGCGGGCAAACAAATCCCGACCCAGAGCATCAGTGCCAAAATAATGTTGTGTCTCAGAATTTGGTGGAATGGACATGTTTTCCCAATCAATGAATTCAATTTCATAAGGTGAGAAAAAAGGACCAATCAGGACAGCCAAAGTCATCAGAATTAAAACCACAAAACCGGCAACAGCCAGTTTGTTTTTTCTGAGTCTTTGCAATGCATAAAACATTAAACTCTTGCCTTGATTTTCATTCGGCAAAGTTTCAGCAAGCCCTAATAATAGACTTTTTTTACCAAACATCATTGGTTTTGCACTCGTAATTTGGGATCAAGCCAGGCGTATAAAATATCGACGATTAAATTAAACAAAACAACCATTACACCGATAAAAATAACTACGCCCATGACTAATGTGTAATCACGATTCAAAGCCGCTAAAACAAAATATCTGCCAAGTCCCGGAACCCCGAAAATTTTCTCAATTACCACCGATCCGGTTGTGATTCCGGCAGCTGCCGGCCCGAGATAGGAAATAATCGGCATCAAAGATGGTTTCAGAGCATGTTTCAAAATAACTTGTGTCATTGACAGTCCTTTCGCCTTTGCCGTGCGAATGTAATCGCTGGCAAGCACTTCAATCATTGAGCCACGCATCAAACGGGCAATATAGGCGATGTATCGTAATGACAATGCAAAAACCGGCAAAACCAGATATTCAAAGTTTCCATCGCCCCAACCACCGGCAGGAAACACATCAAAATTGATAGCAAACAGTAAAATCAATAACGGTGCAACCACAAAATTTGGGATAGAAACACCCGTCATCGCACTCGACATGAGTAAATAATCCACCCAAGAGTTTTGTTTCACCGCGGCAATAGTACCAATGCTAATTCCGACAAAAAAAGCAAATATCAATGCCAAACCGCCTATTGTGAGTGAAATCGGAAATCCTTGAGCAATCAATTCCGTTACGGTGAAATCTTTATACTGAAATGACGGACCAAAATCACCTTGGATGATATTTCCCAAATAGCGAAAATATTGTTGATGAAGAGATTCATCCAAATGGTACTTGGCTTCCAGTTTTTGTTGAATTTCCGGTGGCAAATCTTTTTCTGAATCAAAAGGACCACCAGGGGCAACCCGTATCAGAAAAAACGTCACTGTAATCAATATCAGCAAGGTTGGAATGGCTCCGCCGATGCGTTTAAGAACAAATTTCAGCATTGAGTTGAGTATGATTGACAGCAAACAAAAGTATATCAAAGTGAATGTTTGAAATCATTATAAACCTGAAAAATACTGTCGCCACTTTTTTGCTGAGTTTGCTATAATCCCCGTCTTTTTTAAAAATCTTTAAATGCTCAATCCACAACAACAATCTGCGGTCAATTATTGTGACGGGCCACTTTTGGTTCTGGCAGGTGCCGGCTGTGGAAAAACACGAGTTATCACCGAAAAAATTGCTTATTTGATTGGTAACAAACAAATAAAACACTTCAACATTTTCGCTATTACGTTCACCAATAAGGCCGCCAAAGAAATGGCTCAACGAGCCGGAAAAATGATTCGTCTATCCGAAGGTGAATCACTAAATATCTCCACATTTCACTCTCTGGGCATGAGAATTATTCGTGAAGAAATCAAACACAGCCACTATCGTCATGGTTTCAGTATTTTTGATAGTTCGGAGACTCATAACATCATCAAGGAGTTATTACCCAAAGGTAGCAACAGAGAACAAATCAACAGGGTTCAGTGGCAAATTTCGGGCTGGAAAAATGAAGGATTGTTAGCCGATGAAGTACAAACTCAGCATTTAGCGATTCAGCAGATTTATCAACAGTACCAGCAAAGGTTGATTGATTTTAACGCTTTGGATTTTGATGATTTAATCTTACAACCTTTAAAACTTTTACAAAGCAATCCTGAGGTTTTATCTCGTTGGCAGGAAAAAATGCAGTTTATTTTGGTCGATGAATATCAGGATACCAACGGCAGCCAATATAACTTGTTGAAAATGCTTGGTGGAAAACACCGGAATATCATTTGCGTTGGCGATGATGATCAATCCATATACGGTTGGCGTGGCGCACAAGCAGAGAACCTCAATCTTTTAAAGCAAGATTTTCCGGATTTAAAAGTAGTGAAACTGGAGCAAAATTATCGTTCCACACAGACAATTCTTTCAGCCGCCCATGATGTGATTAAACATAACCCTCATGAATTTGAGAAAAAATTATGGAGTGATTTGGGCGGCGGCGATTTAATTAAAGTTTCAAATTTTGAATCTCCCGAAGCCGAAGCCGTGCAATTGGCTGCCGATATTGAATATCAGAAAATGCTCAAAAAAAACCGTTATGCCGATTATGCCGTTCTCTATCGTTCCAATCATCAGGCAAAAATTGTGGAACAAATCTTCCGTGGAAATAACATTCCCTATGAGATTAGTGGAGGACGCTCGTTTTTTGATTTTACCGAAATCAGAGACCTGATGGCGTATATCCGGCTTTTATGCAATCCCAAAGACAATGCTGCATTCTTACGGATTGTTAATATTCCGCGTCGCGGAATCGGCTCTTCCTCGCTGGCTTCTTTGGCTCAATCCGCTGAACGTGCAGGTATCGGATATTTCAAAGCAGCTAACAGTGATGAAATTTTGGCAAATATTTCATCAAGAACTGCTTTGAAACTAAAAGAATTTCACCAGCTTATCAATTCTTTGCAAAAGAAAGTGCTTGCAAATACCTCTGCCGATAAAGCGGTTGATGAGCTGGTTGACAAGACCGATTATTTATCATGGATTGAACAAACATCCAAAGATAAAACCAGTCGGCAAAACCGTACCAAGTTGGTCAAGGATTTTCAAAAATGGATACGAGCTTTTTGTCAAAAAGAGCCAATCGGTCTTTTAGAAGTAGCGAACCAACTGAGCTTACAAAGCAATAAGGAAGATACAAATACGGATGATGCCGTGCAAATGATGACTTTACACGCTGCCAAAGGGCTTGAGTTCGGTCACGTCTATCTCATTGGTGTTGAAGAAGGAATTCTTCCGCATCGCAACTCCATTGAAGAAGACACCATCGAAGAAGAACGCCGCCTGATGTATGTCGGCATGACCCGCGCCATGCGAAACCTGCATATCAGTTATGTCAAAAAACGCAAAAATAAATTTGCCCTTGATGAAGATTTCGAAACCGGTCCCAGCCGTTTTTTGGATGAACTCCCAAACTCACATATCCAAGGCTATGGAGTTAAACCCGAAGAAAGCGAAGACGAAAAAAAACAGAAAAAACTGGCAAACCTTGCTGCTTTGAGAGCAATGCTGGACTAACTCCTGATATAAACAATATTGATTTTCCTACAAACAATTAGGAAATCTCCTCTATCTTGAAAACCAATTAAATCAATAAAATACCTGCTGGTTTGATTTAGAGAAAGAAATAATGGCAAAACTGGCTGTGGTTTATTCCCGTGCACAAAACGGTATTGATGCTCCTTTGGTGCGGGTGGAGGTGCATTTATCTCGTGGTTTACCGGGTTTGTCCATTGTTGGTTTGCCCGAAACGGCAGTGAAAGAAAGCAAGGATAGGGTTCGAGCTGCTATTTTAAACAGTAATCTCGAGTTTCCGCAACAACGTATCACTATCAATTTAGCTCCGGCGGATTTACCAAAGGAAGGAGGTCGTTTTGATTTGCCGATTGCAATTGGTATTTTGGTAGCTTCCGGACAAGTGAGTTCAGACCGTTTAACTGAAACTGAGTTTGTTGGCGAGTTATCTTTAGGAGGGCAATTGCGAGCGGTTCGAGGAGTTTTGCCGGTTGCGGTGAAGTCTGCTGAAAATAATCGTGTTTTGGTTGTTCCCAAAGATAATGGAGCTGAGTCCGCTTTGATTTCCGAAGGTGTGAATAAAACAGCGGATAATTTGTTACAGGTTTGTGCCTGGCTCAACCAAATGGATGATTTGCCAAATGCAGTTAAAGCTAAAAAAATTAATATCAAACCAATTGCTGATATTTCCGAGGTCAAAGGACAAAATCAAGCAAAAAGAGCTTTGGAAATTGCAGCGGCAGGCGGACATAACTTGTTGTTTATTGGTCCTCCGGGAACCGGAAAAACCATGCTTGCCAGTCGTATGCAGGGAATCATGCCACCGTTGACCGAACAACAGGCCTTAGAGACAGCGGCTATTGCATCCATCAGTTCCAAAGGTTTTGATATCAATGATTGGTTTGTTCCACCTTATCGTAATCCGCATCACTCCGCATCCGCTGTGGCACTAGTCGGAGGAGGCTCAAATCCTAAGCCGGGTGAAATTTCTTTATCCCATTTTGGGATTTTATTTTTAGATGAACTTCCTGAGTTTTCACGTCAAGTTTTAGAAGTTTTACGAGAGCCCATTGAGTCTGGAAAGGTTACCATATCCAGAGCTGCCAGACAAGCAGAGTTTCCGGCGAACTTTCAATTGATTGCTGCGATGAACCCTTGCCCTTGCGGATATTTTGGCGATAAAGAAAGAGTTTGTTCCTGCTCAGCGATGCAAATTGAACGCTATCGTGCCAAGGTTTCCGGTCCTTTGCTGGATCGGATTGACATGCATGTGGAAGTTGCGAGAATTCCGTATAAAGACCTGAGAAAATCTAGCAAAAGTGTTGAAAACAGCGACACTGTGAGAAAACGAGTGACAGCTGCCAGAAAAATTCAGTTACAAAGAAATCTTGGTCAAACCAACGCTCAGCTTGGCAATAAAGATTTGGAGCGAGTGATTCATATATCAGAAGACAATTTGCAAATGCTGGAAGGAATTGTTGAGAAACTCAAACTCTCGGCTCGGGCTTATCATCGAATTTTGAAATTATCACGAACTATTGCCGATCTGGAACACTCGGAAAATGTCGAAAAGCACCATATACTGGAAGCAGTTTCTTATCGTTGTTTGGACAGAGCTTAGTTTTTAATGATTTGCAGGAACTGATTATTTATTTCGTTAAAATTAAATAACTCTGTATCCGCTAAATGTGATGGAACCACATTGCCGAGTGAACGAGCAATATTTTCAATGCGACCCGGATGGATTTTCTCCCAGTTTTGGAGCATCATTTTTATTGCTTTCCGCTGTAAATTTTCCTGCGAACCGCATAAATTACAGGGAATGATAGGAAAATTAACAGCGTTGGCATACTCCTCAATTTCGCTCTCAGCACAATAGGATAAAGGGCGGATAACGGTGTGTTTGCCGTCATCAGATAACAGTTTTGGTGGCATGGATTTGAGAGTGCTGCCAAAAAACATATTTAAAAACAAAGTTTCAACCCGATCATCACGATGATGCCCAAGTGCAATTTTTGTGCATTGATGTTCTTCAGCAAACGAATACAAAATTCCGCGACGCAATCTGGAACATAATCCGCAGGTGGTTTTGCCTTCGGGGATAATTCCTTTGACAATGCTGTAAGTATCTTGCTCAATTATGTGATACTCAATATCCAATTTCTGAAGATAATTGGGTAAAACATGTTCAGGAAAACCAGGTTGTTTTTGATCCAGATTTACGGCAACAAGGTTGAAATTAACTGGAGCTTTTTTTTGCAACAGCATCAACATATCCAGCATAGCATAAGAATCTTTGCCGCCGGAAAGACATACCATGATTTTATCGCCTTCTTCAATCATGTTGAAATCAGCAATGGCTTGTCCGGTTTTGCGTTGTAGTTTTTGGCGGATTTTATCAAGCGAGTTACTGGGTTGTTGATTTATTGTTTGCATGTGATATATTCTATGCTCGTTGAAAAGATTGTAAATAAAAGAGTGCAAGAGTTTGAAATAAAAAATCTGGAAATACAATTATTGGAACTCAGGAGCGAACATCGTGATTTGGATAAAATCATCCATGAAATGATAGAATCCATGCACCCGGATCAACTCAAAATTCAACGACTAAAAAAGCGCAAACTTCGGGTTAAAGACAGTATCACCAGACTGGAAAGCCTGTTAATTCCCGATTTGGACGCATAAATTATTTGTTTGCCATTGTTGCAACTTTACCAATGGTCAATCCCTGAACCAGAATACTGAAAATCACTACCGCATAAGTCGCTGTTAGTAGCGGGTCACGCCAAGTTCCTGCCGGAAGTGATAATGCCAATGCTACAGATATACCACCTCGCAAACCTCCCCATGTCAGAATTTTTACAGTGTGTGGTGAGTAGGAATTTTTATATTTCAAAATCGCCACAGGCAGTCCGACACTTATAAATCTGGCAACCAACGCAGTTGGGATTATCAATAAAGCAGCAAGAATGTAATTCTGACTAATTTGAATGATTAACAACTCAATACCTATGAGTAAGAACAATACAGCATTGAGTATTTCATCAATCAACTCCCAAAAATCATCCAGTCTTTTACGAGTATTATCACTCATAGCCAGCCTGCGTCCTTTATTCCCAATCATCAAACCGGCAACTACAATCGCAATTGGACCGGAAATATGCAGATGTTGTGCTAGTGAATATCCACCGGTCACCAGAGCCAACGTGATTAATACTTCAACTTGATAATCATCAATTGATTTTAATAACAAATACGCAACATATCCAATAATCAAACCATATATCGTTCCACCAATCGCCTCTTTGACGAAAAGCAAACTAATGTGGCTCAATGAAACCTCACTATGTCCTGTTGCCAGTTCCAGAACGACGATAAATAACACAACCGCAACACCATCGTTAAATAATGATTCACCGGTGATTTTGACTTCTATAGACTTAGGAGCGCCGACTTTTTTCAAAATTCCCATCACTGCAATCGGGTCTGTAGGTGAAATCAAGACGCCAAAAACCAGGCAGTACAAAAATGGCACATCAATTTGTAAAAATGTAAAAATATAATATGACACTACGGCAACTATGGCTGCTGAAATCATAATTCCGATGGTAGCCAGAATAGCTATGGTATCTGCCAGTTCAGCCAGTTTGTTGATATTTACGTGCAATGCACCTGCAAAAAGCAAGAAACTCAACATGCCATTGAGAACTGCCTCGTTAAAATCAATTTGCGCAAAAATATGTTGAACACTTTCTGTACTGTATAAGCCCATTTTGTGTGCGACAATAATTGCCAGCGACATCAACAAACCGATTAGCATAATGCCAATGCCGTTTGGAAGTTTGATGGTTTTATAATTAATCAGGGAAAAAAGGGCAGCCAGCGATAATAAAATCGCAACCATATCAAATAATGACATTTTATATCTCAGTTTCAGGTTTTGTCGCTAGATTAACAAAAAGCGATTTGAAATACAATAAAGCGAAAAATTACGGTTGTATTAAATTTTTTTGCTTTGTTTACGAATCGAGCAATGGCCTTTGATGTTCAAGTTGAACCATTTTCTTTACCCATTTTTCAAAAGGTGTGAATGAATTGACATTGAAAGTCTTTGTTAATTTTTCAGCGTTGCCAATTAAAAAACGATTGTCTAATGGGCGATAAAACCGTGTATCTATAGCAACTACGGTTTCACCCGAAGAGTTAATGGCGATGGTGTCTTCATTTTGACCTTTCCAGCTGATTTTGTAATCCAAGCTGGTAAAGGCGACTTCAACCATGTCTTTAACGCTATGAAGCTTACCACTTGCAAATACAAAATCATCGCCTTTGGGAAGTTTTAACAGTTCCGGGAATAGTTTGACAAAGTCTGGAGCATAGCCCCAATCTTTTTTGGCGTTGATATTTCCAAGCATCAGTGGTTTGCCACCGTGTTTTACAATTCTGGCAACTTCCCGGCATATTTTTTTACTGACAAATTCTTCGCTTCGTAGCTCAGATTCATGATTGAATAATATTGCGATGGAAGCATAAATATCATATCTGTCTCTGAAATATTCAACCAGATTATGTGCCGCTAACTTGGAGATCCCATATGGGTTTGTTGGTTTTTTGATACTATATTCATTCGCACTCTCAAACAAGTTGCTATTAAATATTTCACAGCTGGAAGCGAAAAACAGACGGGTTTCAGGACTGGAATTTTTTATAGATTGTAATATTTCCAAAGTCCAATTGGTATTCACTTCAAAAACCTTTTGAGGATTATCATGGGATTCCCCCACATGACTGAATGCCGCTAAGTGATAAAACTCATCAGGCTGATATTCTGAAATAATTGAGTTGATATCAGCGAGTGTTTGCAAGGCAATAAAGTGAATGTTTCCGTGGTTTTCAATGTTTAGAGCTTTTAAATTGGTTGTATTGTAATTTTCTCTAACCGGTGCAATTATTTGATAGTCACTTTGCAACAAATGTTGAGCGAGTAATGCTCCGTCTTGTCCATTGATACCGGTAATAATTGCTTTTCGAGTCTGCATTGAAACCAAAATTCGTTGAAAGCACCATTATAGTCACAAATTCAGGCGACGAAAATGTTTGTTTTTCCTATTTTCGGAAGTTATAAAGCCTTTGCGGCTATGGTTTTAGGGCTAAAATAAGTATAATCTCGCCCTTTTAATTGATAGCTAACAGGAAAAATTATGGGATTAAGACATGTGGCAGTAGGAAAAGACGTGCCAAATGATATCAATGTGGTCATTGAAATTCCGGTGAATGGAGAAGCCGTCAAATACGAAGTCGATAAAGACTCCGGTTTGATTTTCGTTGATCGAGTATTAAACACTTCGATGCGTTACCCTTGTAATTACGGATTCATTCCGCACACACTTTGTGGAGATGGGGATCCGGCTGATGTTTTAGTGATTATGCCAACACCATTATTGCCGGGCTCGGTGGTGCGTTGCCGTCCGATTGGAATGTTGCAAATGACTGATGAGAGCGGAGAAGATGCTAAAATTGTTGCTGTTCCGGTCAGCGATGTAACCGGGTTGTATCGTAATATAGGCTCAATTCGCGATTTGCCGGAAGTGATGCTGGATCAGATTGCCCATTTCTTTGAACATTACAAAGACCTTGAAAAAGGCAAATGGGTGAAAGTTGAGGGCTGGCGAGACGCTGATGTCGCCAGACAGGAAATTCTTGACTCCATTGCCAATTTTGAAGAGGCTAAGGAAAAACCACGCTTTTAACTTTATTTTATGAATCTACTTGCCATTGATACCGCAACCGAAAGTTGCTCAGCAGCATTGCTGGTCAATGGCAGGCTTTATCAGCGTTTCACCGTTCAGGCTCGTTTGCATGCTGAGTTGATTTTGCCATTTATTGATGAACTGTTGGAAGAGTCGGGAATCACAAAGGCTCAAATTGATGGCTTGGTTGTGGGTCGAGGTCCGGGTGCTTTCACTGGAGTTCGAATTGGTGTGGCAGTTGCTCAGGCTTTGGCATTAGCTTTGGAATTGAAAGTTGTCGAAGTGTCGAATTTAATGGCATTGGCATATCGTGCTATTGATGAATTAAAACAACAAGAACTTTTTAATCTGGTGGTCGCTACAGATGCCAGAATGAATGAGGTTTATTGGACAAAATACCAAATAAAAGGCGATAAAATTATTTCACTGACAGAAGAATATGTCGGTAAAGCCGAAGATGTTGAATTAGCGGATACAGATTATTATATTGGCAATGGCTTTAGTGTTTATCCGCAACTGATTGAGCATGCAAACACACACCCAATGAAATTTCAAACAAACATCAACTCTGATGCCAAAGACATGCTCATGTTGGTTAAAGATGAATTCGAAAAATTGGCAATTTCAGCATCAGAGCTTTCTCCGGTTTATCTTCGAGAGCCTTAATTCTATTTAGCTGTGTGAGTGCTTTCAAAAATTTTGTCAGCCGATGCTGCAATAAACCCTTGATAAAGTTTTCCGGAATCCGGTAAAGGATATCTTTTTGCAAATTCGTAAAAACATCCCGGAATCACATGATTGGCATTGTCAAATTCCATGTTGACAGGAGCTGCCATTGTCGAAGACTGTTCCAAAAGTTGAGCCGGCGTGCCTTTAATCAACCCGGATACTTCATTTAACACAAACCCATTCTCCAACAGGAAGCTATTTAAATCTTCCAGCATAAAAAATGTCGTGAGATGATTCAGTGAAACCGTAAAATGATTGGCTCTGTAGCCAAATGCGGCTGTCCAGGCTGCATATTCGCTTTCGCGCAATAATTGAATGTATTGTTCAAATGACAAATCCCAGCTACGACCCGATGCAACAAACAAATCATCATTAACCGTTTCTTCATCAACTTGATTATCAATATCGGAAATGATTTGCTGAGTTTCATCGGAAAACAGCTCAGACCTCAGTTCAGAAATAAAAACTTTCGGGTAGTTGGGATTTTCAGAATGTTGAAGATGAATTGCATTCAGCTTTTTCTTTTCAAAATCGTACTCGCCGGCTTTTTCGTATCCGAGTTTAAGAAAAACTTTTGCCAGATTTGGTATGCCTAGTTTTTCGGTATTAAATGTCCGTAATGCAATATGGTCATTGACAACCTCTTCACCACGGTTTTGCAACAGGGTTTGGATTTTTTGAGCCTGCGGATTAATTTTAATGTATTGATTCCATAGCGTCTCGAAAATACTTTCAACTGATAAAGCCATACAAATTTCTTTGATAAATTAAACCCCTAAATTCTAACTTTCTATTTTAGAGTTAAATACCTAATAGCAGAAATCTATGTATTGAATTACAATACCTGTCCGAAAATAAATTTATAAAACAATGGATTCAGCACAGTCAGAAATATTCGAAACCATAAAAAAATACTATGATGCAACGGACGAGGAAGTGAAACGAATTATTGAAATTCTAAATTCCGCCAGTTATCAGCGCTCGGACAGAGATTATGATTTCATTAATAGTGACTTGGCAAGACCGATGCGTTTGCAATTGGAGTATTTGAAAGTTCAGAGTATTCTTCAGCAGAAGAACATCAAAAAAACCATTGTGGTATTCGGTGGAACTCGTGTCACTCAACAGAAACGAGCTGAAATTCGTTATCAAAACGCTAAAAATAATTTGCAAAAAGAACCGGACAACGAAGACTATCAATACCAGTTTAAAGTTGCGGAAAGAGTTTTAAGCAAAGTCCCCTATTACGAAGAAGCCAGAAAATTTGCGCAGATTGTTGCAAGGTACAGTAAAAGTTTGAAAAATGATTCTGTCCATATCATGACCGGAGGAGGTCCGGGAGTCATGGAAGCAGCCAATCGGGGTGCTTTTGAAGAAGGAGCAGATAGTATTGGATTAAATATTGATCTTCCCTTTGAGCAGTTTCCAAACCCTTATATCACACCGGATTTGTGTTTTAGCTTCCGCTATTTCGCACTGAGAAAGCTGCATTTTATGCACAGAGCCAGAGCTTTGGTTGCTTTTCCGGGTGGTTTCGGTACTTTTGATGAATTGTTTGAGGCACTCACCGTAATACAAACCAAGACAATTAAGCCAATTCCGATAGTTCTTGTTGGTCATCATTATTGGGAAAATGCCGTCAATTTTGAGTTTTTGGCAGAAGAAGGTGTCATCAATCGAGAAGACTTGGATCTTTTCACTATTGTGGATTCAGCAGATGATGCTTGGAGTCACATATTAAATTGGTATAAAGAAAAAGAAATACCAATTTAATTATTAGTGTTCTGATTCCAGTATTATTTTCAATTTTTTAGCTGTTATTTTGAAATCCTGTTGAATTATTTGTAAAATCACGCGATTGTACATGCGAATTTTACTCGCTTCGAGCCTGGATTTACAGATTAGTACCACGACATCCTGCCGGATATTCGCAATATGGCAGACTTCTTTCAAAGTCGATGGAAGTTTGGACTGAAACTTTTTATCCAGTTCAAACAAATATGAAGCATACTTAAACACTTTCTGCAACTCAGAAGATGAGTTCAGAGAACGACTGACGGGTGAAAATCCTGAGTTGTTTCGCATGGTTTTATTGTCATGAATGACAACTAAAATAACAAGAAAAAATATGAAAAATTTAATAGTTTTAAAACAGAGCAAGACTGGTACCAGCAGTTATCATTTGTCTGATAATGGTCTTCGCAGAAAATTAATCACCTTAGTGGCATTATCATTTTTAACCGTTTTGAGTGCCGGAATTGGCGCCGGTTATTTGTTGTTTAATGGCAATATTGATTCTGACAATGTTTTGAAAAACATGCAGTCTCAAGTCAGCCAAAAACAAAGTGAAGTGCAAGAGTTTAAAGAAAAAGTGAATCGTGAATTAGATTCCCTAGCATTACAAATCGGTGGACTGTATGCCCAAAGTGCTAGAATCAATGCTTTAGGAGATCGTTTGACTCAAGTTGCCAAACTTGAAGATGCTGAGTTCGACTTCACGACTGCTCCCGGTGTTGGCGGAGCGGGATTGGAATTGACCAATGAAGAAAATACTCCGGAAAACTTATTTGAGAGCTTATTTTCTATCAAAGAAAACTTCAAACAACAGGAAGAGCAATTATTATTACTCAGTGATTTGCTAGAAGAAAAGGATTTGGATCAACAAATCAAACCAACCGGAAAGCCAATCAGAAACGGTTGGATTTCTTCCAGTTATGGAACCCGTACCGACCCGTTTACCGGTAAACAAGCATTTCACTCCGGACTTGATTTTTCAGGTAAAAAAGGAGCCATCATCCAAGCAGCAGCAGATGGTGTTGTTATCTGGTCAGGTAAAAGAGGAGATTATGGAAAAATGGTTGAGATTGATCATGGTTCCGGATATATCACTCGTTATGCACACATGAGTGAAACGAAAGTGAATGTGGGCGAAAAAGTTACAAAAACGCAGGAGATTGGTATTATGGGAAAATCAGGAAGAGCAACATCCGAGCATCTTCATTTTGAAGTTTTGAAAAAAAATACCAAAGTCAATCCGTGGCCTTTTATTTCCAAAAAGTAATGGTCTAACGCTTGAAAAGCAAAACAATTGCATCCATTTACTGCTACTGGAATTTGGACGAAATCATTCAGCATAAAGCTACAGAGAACCTATCATCATGATATTAAATAGTGTATTTACTAAAATATTCGGCAGCCGTAATCAAAGGCTGGTCAAACAACTCTATAAAATCGTTGATAAAATTGATGCGTTGGAACCCAAGTATCAAGCGATGCGAGACGGAGATCTTCAACATCAAACACAAGTTCTAAAAGATAAATTAGCAAGCGGTGAGCATTTGGACAATTTGCTCGTAGATGCTTTTGCTGTGGTTCGTGAAGCATCTGTGCGTGTGATGAAGATGCGCCATTATCGCGAACAAATGCTTGGAGGAATGGTTCTTCATAACGGAAAAATTGCTGAAATGAGAACCGGTGAGGGTAAAACTCTGGTAGCAACATTACCGGCTTATCTGAATGCTTTAACCGGCAAAGGTGTTCACATTGTAACGGTTAATGATTATCTGGCAACCCGTGATGCCAAATGGATGGAACCTTTATATAATTTTCTTGGGATGAGTGTTGGGATTGTTGTTCCCGGCATGAATCCGGCCGATAAAAAAGCTGCTTATGCAGCAGATATCACTTATGGTACAAATAACGAATACGGGTTTGATTATTTGCGTGACAACATGGCTTTCTCATTGGAAGATAAAGCTCAAAGAGAACCGCACTTTGCGATTGTGGACGAGGTTGACTCTATTCTTATTGATGAAGCAAGAACACCTTTAATTATTTCCGGACAAACCGACGATTCACCGGAACTGTATCACCGTATTAATCGCCTCACTCCTGCACTCCAACCTTCATCGCAAAAAATTGAAGAAGGTGATGGGAGCATTAAATCCATGCTCGAAGCCAAAAAACAAATGGCTCTCAAGGAACCGGATGGCGATTTTATTATTGATGAAAAAGCCAAGCAGATACACTTGACTGAACAAGGCATGGAAAAAATTGAAGAGCTTTGTGTTAAAGAAGGTTTGATTAAGGAAGGTGAATCACTTTATGACACCAAACATCTGCAATTGACTCATCATGTGAATGCTGCTTTGCGAGCCCAACATTTATTCCAAAAAGATGTCGATTATATTGTCGATAATGGGGAAGTGGTCATTGTTGACGAGTTTACCGGCAGAACGTTGGCTGGAAGACGCTGGAGTGACGGATTGCATCAAGCAGTTGAAGCAAAAGAAAATGTTCCTATTCAAAAAGAAAACCAAACACTGGCATCGGTAACATTTCAGAATTATTTCAGATTGTATCCGAAACTGGCCGGAATGACCGGAACGGCAGATACAGAAGCCTACGAATTTCATACAATTTATGGACTGGAAGTTGTTGTAATTCCAACACATAGACCAATGGTTCGTAACGATCAAGGTGATTTGGTATTCTTGACAATGGAAGGTAAGTTTAAAGCGATTATCGAAGACATTCAGGATTGTTATGAACGCAAACAACCGGTTCTGGTTGGTACAGCATCCATTGAAGTCTCTGAATTAATTTCGGAAAGACTGAAAAAACTTAAAATTCCACATAATGTTCTTAATGCCAAGCAACATGAAAGAGAGGCTCTGATTGTTGCCAAAGCCGGAAAACCGGGAGCTATCACAATTGCAACTAATATGGCAGGTCGTGGAACAGACATTGTGTTGGGTGGAAACTTAGAAATTGAACTCAAAGAACTGGGTGACACTATTCCTGATCACAAAAAGCAAGAAGCCAGAGACAACTGGAAAGAGGTTCATGAAAGTGTATTATCCAAAGGTGGTTTGAGAATCATTGGTACAGAAAGACATGAGTCTCGTCGTATTGATAATCAGCTTCGTGGTCGTGCCGGTCGTCAGGGTGACCCGGGATCATCACGATTCTATATTTCACTGGAAGACAACCTCATGCGTATCTTTGGCGGTAACATCGCCTCAACAATGCGTAAATTTGGCATGAAAGATGATGAGTCCATCGAACATAAATGGATAACCAGAACCATCGAAGGTGCCCAAAGAAAAGTTGAATCCCATAACTTTGATATTCGTAAATCATTGTTGCAATATGATGATGTAGCCAATGACCAAAGATTGGTTATTTATCAACAACGCACTGATTTGCTTGAATCTGAAAATATTAAAGATTTTATATTTGCAATTCGTGAGGATGTTTTTGAAGATATCATTCGATCTTATATTCCATTTGAAAGTCATGAAGAGCAATGGAAAATAGCTGATTTGGAATTTGCTCTGAAATCAGATTATGGCATTGAATTAAACATTCAACGCTGGCTCGATAATGATGAAGAAATGAATGAACATGAATTGGTTGAGAAAATTCATAAAAATGTGGAAAGATTCTTCCGTGAGAAAGAAGCATTAACCGGTTCAGAAACCATGCGACACTTTGAGAAAGCGGTATATTTGAATGTTCTGGATCAACTATGGAAAGAACATTTATTGAGCATGGATCATCTTCGTCAGGGAATCGGTTTGCGTGGCTATGCGCAAAAGCAACCTATTCAAGAATTCAAGAGAGAATCATTCGAGATGTTCTCGGATTTATTGGAAAGAATAAAAACCGAAGTTACCAAGATTATTGCGCGAGTCAAAATCAAGCAAGATGATATTGACGAACTGGAGCAGCATGAACAACAGCAAATGAATTATCAGCATGCTTCAGCAAATAACCCAACTCAACCACAAGCACAAGAAGCTAAAAAAGCAGAAACCTTTGTTCGCGATGGTCGCAAGGTTGGCAGAAATGAGCTTTGCCCATGTGGTTCAGGAAAAAAATATAAACAATGTTGCGGTAAACTCATTTAATTCATGAAACAAAGAATACAAGTTGTCGCCCTGGTTTTAGAAAACAATCAGGGCGAAATTCTTGTAACCAAAAGAGCACCTGATAAACACCTTGCCGGTTTCTGGGAGTTTCCCGGCGGAAAAGTTGAAGCGAATGAAACGCGACAACAAGCATTATCCAGAGAGATTCACGAAGAATTAGCTTACATCATCAAGAATGTTGAGCCACTGATTTGTTTACACCATGACTATACCGAACATCAAATTGAACTGGATGTCTGGTATTCACAAGATATAAATCCTCAGGTGTTTGCTAACGAAAACCAACCCATGAAGTGGGTCAGTAAAACTGAGTTACAGAAACTCAAAATGCCTCCGGCAGACCGACCGATAATTAAGGCCCTGTTAGAAAAAGCTAAAATATAACATAACAGCTTTTAGAGTCCTTTGCACGACTCTATGGCTTTGATAAAACTGATTATAAAATAGTAGATTAAGGCTCGAATCGCAGTCAATAACGTGTTATTGACAAGATTTGTAACGCAAAGATGCTGTTTTAGGGTCATGTTTTTCATGTCGTACGAGTCGAGCAAAGGACTCTTTTATTTAGTTAATTCTCTCCTTGTCTTTGTAGTTATAAATACTAAAACCCGGATTAATCCCCGGTGATTGTCTGAGATTATGTCGTTTGACATACTTATTCATCGCATAATCCCACGCTTGGGCGATTTGATGTTTAGATATTTTATGAACCTCCATTTTTGAATCGACCAACACTTGTAACATATCTTCTCTCTGGCTTTCATAAAAGTTCTTCCATAACATTTTTTTAAAAGATTCTGTGAAATTGGGGATTTGTTCGGGCTTGATACCTTCAACCTGAACCACGTAATTAACAAAAACCTGATGAGTGAGGTCTTCGGACAAAATATTATTAAACCAATATGTAACCTCCCCATCAAGATAATCTCTCTTTGCTTTTTTTCTTTGCTCATCGGTTAAAGGCGTGGTTGGTGCTTTAAGTAAAGGGATTTTTTGCGGAATATATGTAGAGTCTATAATTTGGTCTATCTTTTCGATATTATCGTCAACATCCTTAATCAGTTTATCATGTTCATTGATAAGTTTGTCAGTTCTCTCGATTTCTTTATCAATCTGTTTTAACTCGTTTTCAAGTTCAGCTTTAAGTTTTTCAATCTCTTCCTTGGTTTGTGAGAATGAACTAAAAGAAAACAACAACAGACAAATGAGACTCAATTTTTGCATAAAAAACATCATTACTTTTCATTAAATTATAAAGATTTTCGGGCAAAAACCAATACCTTAACATCACTGGCACCAGCTATTTTCAGTGTTTTAGCACATTCATTGATAGTGTAACCACTGGTCATGACATCATCAACAAGAATAATTTTGCTATGTTTGAGCTCTTTTGTAACCGAAAAAGCTCCTTTTACATTTATTCCTCTTTGGTTGAGTTTGAGTTGAGCCTGCATTTGCGTTTTTTTACTACGTCTTAATGAGTTGAAAAGTTTTCGGTTTGATAATCGAGATAACTCCAAAGCAATTTCATAAGCCTGATTGTAGCCTCTTTTGATGAGTCGGGATTGATGTAATGGAACTGGAAGCAAGACATACTCTTTATCAATCTTATTCAATTCGGGTAATAACAACTCAGCCATTAATTTTGTGACAGCAATGTTTTGACCAAATTTGAGTGATAAAACCCAATCACTAGCGAGAGATTCATATTTACAGGCATAAAGCACCTCGCTGAAGTTTGGAGTTACGGTTTGACAATGACCGCAAAGGTCGTTATCCGTTTGTAATTCGGTTGCACACACCTTACATTGAAACTGAAAACGGGACAGTAACGATTTGCAACCCTCACAAATAGTTTTATTTTGAGAAGTTTTATTCCGACAAACAAAACAGTAATTCATCAGCAGGACGGTTAATGTTAAAATGGCTCGTTTCTATTATGCCATGAACTTATGCCATTAGAGTATCAAGCAATTAAAAATTCATTTAACAGAGTTGCAAAAAATTATTCTGAAAACGCAGTTTTACAGCAAGAAATTCTCAGCCGCTTGCTGGAAAGGTTGAGCGATGAAAAAAAAATAAGTGCTGAATTTCAATCAAAAGCTCTTCTTGAGTTGGGTTGTGGACCCGGATGGTCGTTTGAAGAATTACTCAATGGTTTTGCAATTGAGCAGCTAACTGCTATTGAGTTCTCAAAAAACATGCTGGCTCAGACTCCTGATTATAAGCAGGTAAAGACAATTCTGTCAGATGTTCACGAACTGCCTTTAGAAGATGAAAGTCAGGATGTGGTTTTTTCCAATATGATGTTGCATTGGTGCAATGAATCTGATGTTTTTAAAGAAAGTTTTCGAGTGCTTAAGCCTAATGGATTATTATTGATGAGTTGCTTGGGAGAAACCAGTTTATTTGAGTTGAAGCAAGCCTGGAGTGAGATTGACAGCAAGGTGCATGTACATGATTTTCCGGCATTACATTCACTTGGAGATTTACTGTTAAAAACCGGCTTCACTCAAGTTGTGGTCAACGCAGAGGTGATAACTCTTACCTACGAAAACATTCGTTCTTTAATGAAAGATATTAAAGCCTCAGGAGGTCAAAATGCCATGGAAAACCGCTCAAAAGGTCTTATGAGCAAAGAAAAACTTTATCAATTAAACAGAGTTTATGAGCAATTCCGTGAAGATGGTCGATTGCCCGCAAGTTACGAAATCATATACTTACGAGCAAAAAAGCCGGAACAAGTCATTAAAAAGGTTTAAAAATCACCAAATATAAAATTCCTAGCAGAGCAAAAACCGGCATTTCATTAAACCAGCGAAACCACACATGAGAGTGTATTTCATTATTGGTTTTGAAATTGTTGTGAATTTTAATACACCAGAAATGATAAGCAATTAACAAAGCCACTAAAGTCAGTTTGGCATGAAGCCAACCTTGTTTAAAATAAAAGCCACTAAACCCATTAGACATTTTATACAAAAACAAAGTCCCGGTAATTAAGACGAAAACTAATGTGAAGTTCATCATTTTTATCAGCCTGTGTTCCATCCCTGACAATAATTCATGATGAGCATTTTCTTTGTTGACTGCATGATTGACAAAAAGTCTGGGCAGATAGAAAATTCCTGCGAACCACGAAATTACAAAAAACAGATGAAAGATTTTTATCCAGAGCATTGAGATTGAGCTTAATTAAAATTACATTTTACCGTAAAAAAAGATTCAGACAACCACGCATTTATTAAAAGTCTTATTTCAACTAAATATTTAATACACTTAACCCAACAGTGTTATAATCGAAACAGCTTTATTTCAAGACAATTATGGGCATTAAACTACCACAATACACTATTGAAGAGTATAAAAAACAACCTTCTTTTCTGTTGAAGATGGCAATTCCTATTTTTGTTATTGTGAGTTTTTTTGCCGGATACTTCATTAATGCGTATCTATCAGAACACTCAGTTTCAACTTTAAGTGAGAGGAATATTACCCTCGAAGAAAATATCAGTAAAAAAGATGATAAGATTACACAGTTAGAAACCCAAATTCAGCACTTGATAACCGAACAGCAGGTCAAACAAGAAGCTCTGATTAAATTGCAAATGGACTACAAGGCAGCCATTAATGAGCATAACAGTTTGAAATCTGATATCAATTTCTACGAAAGACTATTGAGCCCTAATGAAGAAAACAAAGGCTTGAGAGTTTTCGAGTCTTCAATCACTGCAATATCCCAAGATTCTTATAGATATAAACTCACACTCGTACAAAAGCTCGAAAGAGCAAATATTGTTTCCGGGAAAGTGGAAATAATGTTAAATGGAACAAAAGATGGAAAGTCAGAAAGTATAAATATTACAGAGAATCAGGATTCAGGGTTTAGTTTTAAGTATTTTAACCATCTAAACTTCACAATTTCGCTTCCGTCAGGTTTTAATGCGCAGGAACTGGTAGTAAAATTATTTCCCCAAAAATCCAAAACAGTCGAATATAAAGTTGACTGGAACACATTGATAAATTCAGGAGCAAAATAATGTTTAATAGTAAAGAAGCAGTTTCATCAAGCAACGCTTCATCTAAATCTTCATCGAAACTCGATACCTTGCTGGGTAAAAACACCCAGATAAATGGCGATATCAATTTTAATGGCATCTTACATTTGGATGGTTTCATTACCGGAAGTGTCAAAGGCTCTCAAACCGACGATCTTTTAACAATCAGTGAAAGTGGTACGATTGAAGGCAAAATTGAAGTTGCCAATGTTGTTGTCAATGGCAAAATCAAAGGTGATATTATCGCCACCGGAAAAATCGAAATTGCAGCAAAAGCGGATATACAAGGAAATATTTATTATCAAAATATCGAAATGGAAGCCGGATCAAAAATTAATGGTCAACTGATTTATCAGGACTCCAATAAAGCTCCTGACAACAAACCCAAGGAAGAAAAAAAGAAATAATTCAATGATTCTATCAGATTCAGCAGCGCAGAAAATTCGGGAGCTTATTCTCGAAGAGCAAAATCCTGATTTAAAACTTCGGGTTTATATCATTGGTGGTGGTTGTTCTGGTTTTCAGTATGGATTTGCATTTGAAGAGGAAACCGAGGAAGGAGACATGCTGTTCACAAATGATAGCATTACAATGATGGTGGATCCTATGAGTTATCCTTATTTATTGGGTTCAACAGTTAATTATATTGAAGACTTGCAAGGTTCCAGATTTGCAATTGAAAACCCCAATGCGAAAACAACTTGCGGTTGTGGAAGTTCTTTTTCGATTTAATGATTCAATGAAATTATGAATATGGCAAAGAAAAACATTTATTTCTCAAGTTATAAGCTCGATCGATTTTCACGCCTGCGTGAACGAGCGGCTCAACTTGAGGAAATGAAAAAAACTCATGATGCTAAATATATTCCTGTTTACCATGGACGCCATATTTACATGGACAAACACTCCAGTTTTTATCGCCGCAGCAATCCGTTTGAATGTGAATCTGAATGTTTTCTCGGTATGGTTGGTGATCAAATGTGGTATTCATGCCCTTTGAACGACCAACAAGCTCATGCACTTGAAAAAGAGGTCGGTAAACAATTCTCTTCATTGAGGCGCTATGCTTTAAAACTGAATGACGAACTGGCTCATATTGCGTTGTACTCGCGAGGCTTGGATTTATGGCAAAGAAACAATAAGTTTTGCCCAAAATGCGGGACAAGAAACCAAATGACATGGTCCGGTCATAAATTACTTTGTGAAAACAATCACGAGCAATTCCCACATATCGAACCGGCAATTATTGTTTTGGTGACAAAAGGTGATAAATGCTTATTGGGTCGAAAAGCGGGATGGCCGACCAATGCATACTCAGTGTTAGCTGGGTTCGTTGAACCCGGTGAAACCATTGAGGAATCCGTCAAGAGAGAAATTCTGGAAGAGTCCAATATCAAAGTTGATAATGTTCGTTACTATGGCTCCCAACCATGGCCTTTTCCGGCAGCATTGATGCTGGCATTCACCGCCGAAGCAGAAAACGAAGATATTCGTGTTGATGATGAGCTGGAAGATGTTCAGTGGTTTACCAGACAACAATTGCAGGAAATGCTCAAAGAAGGCTATGTCACAATTGCACCTCGTTATACCGTTGCACACAATCTCATCGTTGGTTGGCTGGAAAGCAGTTAAATGCCGGAATTACCTGAAGTCGAAACCACCGCCAATGGTATTAAACCTTGGTTGCTGAATAAAACACTCAAGAAAATAAAAGTCCACAACCCTTCTTTAAGATGGCGGGTTCCTGAAAATTTAAGCGATAACTTTAAGGGTGAAAAAATCACCAATGTTTTCAGAAGAGGAAAGTATATTCTGATTGAAACCCAGAAGAATTCCGGGTTAATTATTCATCTGGGAATGTCAGGATCATTAACGGTGATTACTAAAGAGAAACCGCTCTTGAAACACGACCATGTTGAATTGATTATGCAAGATGACACTATCATCAGATACAACGACCCGCGTCGTTTTGGTTGTGTTTTGGACTCAGAAGATTTTTCAAAACATCCTTTAATCAGCAATCTTGGACCAGAACCACTCGGTGATGACTTTACTGCAAAATACCTCAAAGCCAAATCCAAAAACAAATCCCAAGCGGTGAAAAACTTTATTATGGACGGACATATTGTTGTTGGAGTTGGAAATATTTATGCCAGTGAAGCACTTTTTATCGCAGGCATCAATCCTAAAAAAGCAGCCGGAAAAATTTCACTGCAAAAATATAGCACTCTGGTAGATGCTATTAAAAAAGTTCTATCAAATGCAATTGTAGCCGGTGGTACGACACTCAAGGATTTCGTCAATGCTGATGGCAAGCCCGGGTACTTTTCTCAGCAACTGAATGTTTATGGCAGAAAAGATAAAAATTGCCGTCACTGCAATCAACCAATCAAGCAAATAATCCAAGGTCAAAGAAGCACATTCTATTGTCCGAAGTGTCAAAGATGAGATTTTTTGGCTCTCTTTTTAACAGTTGCCAAATAAACACCAAACAGTACCATTCCTAATCCAATAATGTCCATTTTGCTCATGGGTCGATAGAAAAACAGAACATCCCAAAGCATTGACAATGCCGGTTGTAACAGCAGTAAAACCCCGACAATTGATGTCGATAATTTCGGCATGGATTGTGTGATTAGCAACCAACCGATTACTTGACAAAAAACACCAAGAATTAGTAATGAAACCCAAGCCTGTGTATTTGGTAAAACAATATCCAGGCCTTCAATTGTCAATTCTGCAAACAGAATTAGTGCGGTGAAAATTGACGTAATCCCTAAGTTGGCAATAGCAGACAAGCCACTTTCATCAGTTTGCACATGGCGAAGTGAAAGCATAAACCCGGTATAGGCAACCGCAGTGAGAATACCATAAATAACTCCCAACTGATAATCACCAGTCAAGTCTGACCAGTTGATTCCAACCATTAAAAACAACCCTGTCATGGTTGAAATTAAACCAATAAAAAAAGTCAGTCTAATGATTTCACGATAAAACAGATATCCGGCTAGTGCCATGAAAAAAACCTGAAAATTTCCGAGAACTGTTGCTAAACCCGGGCCAACAAAAAAGATGCTGCGATGCCAGAAGAACAAATCACAAGCAAAAAAGAAACCGGCTAAAAACAACCAAAGTAAATGTTTTGTGTTGTGCCAAAGTCTTAAACGTTGAATAAAACATATAGCCAACAATACTGTTCCGCCAATAAACATCCGATAAAAGCCGGAAACACTCGGTGCAACAGCGGCCGTTTTCACCCACACTGACGATGTGCTGATAATAATAGCAGCCACAAGCATTTTGATAGTGTATTGTGATTGGTTTGTCATACTTATTATGTTGTGACTAGATTTTAAAAACTGAATGATACAACAAATGATTAACTAACCAAGTTAAATAATGAGTTTTTGTTTTTTTGTTGTGATTTGATGGAGTTCAATAGTTTTTTCGGTATATTAGCTATCGGATATCGGGAAATTTTTATGAGAGTGATTTATAAATTTGTTTTTGTAGTTGCAATGCTAACACATGGTTTTTTTGTGAATGGAGCACAAAATACACAACTGGCTCCAATTTATAGAGAACTCAATCAGCAAATAGGAAACAATCCAAAAATCGCGTTGGAGCAACTACAGGCAATAGATATTTCCAGAGCTGACAATTTGACTAAGGCCCAGCATTATTACACTTTTAGCCAACTCTATTTGAGTTTAGTTTACCCTCAAAAAGCTCTCGAATATGCCAATCAAGCACTGATTTTAGTTGATGAAATGAGCCAAACATGGTTCTGGCATAGAATCAACCTAGCAAAGTCACAAGCGTTAGATGTTTTAAATCGGGCAGATGAAGGTTTGCCTTTGGCATTAGCAGCATCCGCTTGGATGAAAGAAAATTACAGAGAATACTATGTGGACTCTCTTATTGCTGTCGGCTATTTATATAACACTCAGGGCAAGCACTCTGAGGCACTAAAGTCTTTTATGCTGGCCTATGAACTTGCCCCGGTTTCCGGAGATTTCATGACCAAAGGGTCAATTGCCGGAAGCATTGCTCTTGTTTATGAATATCGAAGCGAGAATGAGTTGAGTATCCCATTCTTTCAGGAGTCAGTTGAATATCAAAGAAAAACCAAGAATTTATTGGAGTTATCTATTTCATTGTATGGTTTGGGACGAGCAAATAACAATATTGGCAATAGGGATTTGGGTCAATCACAATTGCAAGAGTCGTTGGAAATTTCCCGAAAAATCGACGATAGACAAGGAGTTGCCTATGCTTTGAATGAATTGGCTTTGATAGAGCTTCAAAATAAAAACTATGAACAGGCGTTGCAAATGTATTCTGAAGCGTCTGAAATTTTTGCTGATGGGGGAAGTGTTTCCAAGGCTTGGGATTCGTTAGACTCACTTGCTGAAGTTTATATAAAAATAGGCGATGTTGAAAAAGCTGAGAATGCTTTTAAAAGGTCTCTTACATATCTATCGCCTGATAAAATGCCAACTCAATCCATGAAGTCACGAGAACAGAAAGCTATGATATTGGCCGCAAAAGGACAGTATCAGGAGGCCTACGAATTGCTCGAAAGCACTTATGTTTTAAAACAAAAATACCTATCAAAACAAAGTACTGAAAAACTTCATGAACTACGAGCCAGATATGAGCTTGAAAGTAAAGAAAAAGAAAACCTGTTACTAGCAGGAGAAAACGAAAAAAATAAATTTATATTGTTCAGAGAAAAAAAGGAAAACCAAATACTTTGGTTAGGTATCATTATAGCCGGGACGATTGTATTTTTCTTAATCTTGCTGGCTCATAATTCCAGACAACAGAAAAAGGAGCTGCAAAAATTAGCTCACACAGATGGTCTAACAGGATTATCAAACCGCTTACATATTATTGAGTATCTCGAAAAAGAAAAGCAATCGCTAGGCAAAGGAGAAAAACTTTATTTGTGTATGGTTGACTTAGACTACTTCAAGAAAATTAATGATAAATTTGGTCATGTTGTCGGCGATCAAGTTTTAGTAGAGTTTGCGAAATTGTGTCAGCGTTTTATTCAAAAGCCCGATAAAGTTGGAAGACTGGGAGGAGAAGAGTTTTTAATCATTCTGCATCAGTGTAATGAAAAACAAGCCTACGAAAAAGTGCTCTTGCTCCATCAAAATATGTTTCAAATTGCAGATGAGTTAAAGCTAAGCCAAGATGTAATCAGCTTTTCTGCCGGTTTGGGTTTCTGTGAAAAGGATGATGAGCTTGAATTACAGTTGAAAAAATCCGATGATGCGCTCTATCAGGCAAAAAACCAAGGAAGAAATAAAATAATATTGGCTAAAATAAAATAAAGAGAGAGAGCTTCATGCTAGAGAGAATTTTTAAACTCAAACAGAATCACACAAATGTTAAGACTGAAATCATTGCCGGTATCTCCACTTTTTTATCAATGGTTTATATCGTTGCTGTCAACCCACAAATCCTATCACAAGCAGGAATGGATTATGGTGCGGTCTTTGTTGCAACCTGTTTGGCAGCGGCATTTGGAACTGCTCTGATGGGCTTTCTGGCAAACTATCCGATTGCTCTGGCTCCGGGCATGGGTCTGAATGCATTTTTTACCTATGGTGTTGTTTTGGGAATGGGTTATAGCTGGCAAATCGCCTTGGGCTGTATTTTCTGGTCTGGTATTTTGTTTGTATTGTTAAGTGTATTCAAAACCCGTAAATGGATAATTAACAGTATTCCTCGCTCACTCAAATATGCTATTTCCGTAGGTATCGGTTTGTTTCTAGCGATGATTGCTTTGCAGAATTCGGGAATTATAGTTGCCAACCAAGCAACTTTAGTTGGTTTAGGAGATGTCGGTTCAAAGTCATCATTATTAGCATTTGCCGGATTTTTTATCATTGCTTCTCTGTATATTCGCCAAATTCCGGGAGCAATAATTATCGGGATCATTTCAATCACGATGATATCCTTGATATTTGATTTAACTGAATATAAAGGAATTATCTCAATTCCTCCATCAATGGCGCCGACGCTGGCTCAGTTGGACTTTTCAGCAGTTTTGGATTTGGCATTACTGCCAATTATTATAACATTTTTATTTGTCGACTTATTTGATACCAGCGGAACATTGATTGCGGTTGCTGATAAAGCCGATTTGCTGGATAAAAACGGGCAACTTCCGAGGGTTGAAAAGGCAATGCTTGCAGACTCAGGAGCAACAGTTGCAGGTGCTGTATTTGGAACCTCTTCAACCACCAGCTATATTGAAAGCGGAGCCGGAGTGGTATCTGGCGGTAGAACTGGATTAACAGCTTTTACCACCGCTATTTTATTTTTGCTCATGTTATTCTTTTCGCCTTTGGTAGCAATGATACCAAACTTTGCAACTGCTCCGGCTTTATTCTTTGTCGCAGTTCTAATGATTGCCTCGATAAAAAATATTGATTGGAATAATCTGAGTGAAACAGCTCCGGTTGTGATTACATCCGTAATGATGCCCTTAACTTTTTCTATCGCTGAAGGTATAGCAATGGGTTTTATTGCATACACCTTAATCAAATTGTTCTCCGGCAAGGCTAAGGATTTGAATACCAGTGTTTATTTGATTTCATTGTTATTTTTAGCGAAATATTTCTTTTTGAATTGAGAAACCCACAAATACGTTTTAAGAAAAGGGGAGCAATTGCTCCCCTGAGTTTTTATGCAGCTTTTATTTTAGTTATTTTGGCATTCTTTTTGCCAACTCTGTCAAAAGCATCAAACGGAAAATCATCGACAGCAACAATTTCAGAAACTTCTGCTCTGACTTCGGTCAATTTATCAAACTCCGCTTTATTGATAATTTCCTTATCCAGAGCTTGTTGCAATTGACCGGATGGGTTGATTTCATCAACATCACCGGTTTTGATTGCCTTTAAAATACGTCTTTCCAAAGGTTCGGCGTCAATCACCTTAATCAATGTTTCGTTCATTTGAGCAACAACATTGAATTTGCTGACATCTTTGTCGATTCCATCGGTTAAACGAGCTCTGGTTTCATTTGGATTCAACACTAAGCTAGCAGTTTTATGTCCTAAGAGATCTCCCGCCGGAAGTTCATGGTTTCCGAGAGGAAGAACCAAACGACGTAAAATAAAACCAACAACTTTATTGGGATAATTGTAAGTTAGTAATTTAAGAGCTTGTTCAATTCTGTAAAAATGTTGATGTAAAGTCCAGGCAACTAATGATTGGTCCGCTTTTTGCGAGCCTTGATCTCTGTAGCGTTTCAGTACCGCTGAAGCCATGTATAAGTGACTCAACATATCACCTAAACGAGCCGAAGTTTTTTCTTTTTTCTTCAATGCACCACCCAGAGTTAACATCGAAACATCTGCTGCCAAGCTAAATGCAGCACTGTAACGAGTGATTCTTGCATAAAATCTCTTGGTGAATTTATCAGCCGGAGACTTTTCAAATCTCCACAAGCCCAAGCCCATGAAGAATGAACGAACTGCATTACTAAAGCTGTAGCCGATGTGCTTAAACAACAAATCATCGAATTTCTCCAGTCTTTGTTGCGCATCTTCTATATTCGCGGCTTCCATTTCTTTCAGAACATAAGGATGGCAGCGAATCGCGCCTTGTCCAAAGATAATCATGGAACGAGTCAGGATATTCGCACCTTCAACCGTAATCCAGATAGGTGTACCCATCCAGGCTCTGCCCAGATAGTTTTTCGGTCCAAGAATAATACCTTTACCACCATGAATATCCATCGCGTGTGAAATAATTGTACGCGACATATCTGTTGCATGCATTTTGGCTATTGCTGAAGGTACAGCCGGAACTTCACCCTGATCCACCGCTAAAGCTGTCATTGCTGAAGTAGCAGCACTCGAATAAGTTAAACCAGCAATTTCACAAAGTTTTTCCTCAATTCCTTCAAAACGACCAATTGGCATATTGAATTGCTTGCGAATTCGAGCATAGGCACCGGTCGCATAAGTAACCATTTTTGAACCACCAGCCGAACAGGAAGGAAGCGAAATCGCGCGGCCGACTGATAAACACTCAACCAGCATTTTCCACCCTTTACCAATCATTTTTTCGCCGCCAATCAAATAATCCATTGGAATGAAAACATCTTTTCCTCGCACCGGTCCATTCATAAACATAATACCGAGAGGGTTGTGGCGATTGCCAATATCCAGACCTTTGGTATCGCGTGGTATCAATGCCAATGAAATACCTAGTTGTTTTTTATCGCCGAGCAAACCATCCGGATCAAGCATTTGAAAAGCGAGACCAACGACTGTAGCAACGGGTGCTAAAGTGATATATCTTTTGTCAAATGTCAGAGAAATACCCAGTTGTTTCTTACCGTTAAATGTTCTTTCACAAACAACACCTGTATCAGGAATCGAGGTCGCATCTGAACCGGCTGTCGGACCGGTTAAAGCAAAACAGGGTATGTCTTTTCCAGATGCCAAACGAGGTAAATAATGTTTTTTTTGTTCTTCAGTTCCGTAATGGTGCAATAATTCAGCAGGCCCTAATGAATTAGGAACCGCAACTGTTGCTGCAACAGTGACGCTGCGACTGGCAATTTTTTGCAAAACCATCGAATGACCTAAAGCCGAAAATCCTAATCCGCCATGTTTTTTAGAAATTATCATTCCAATAAAGCCATTGTCGCGAATGAATTTCCAAACCTTTTCCGGCATATCACCTCTTTCTTGATTGATTTCGTGTTCATCAATCATACTGCAAAGCTCTGCAACCGGGCCATCCAGAAAGGATTGTTCATCAGAACTCAATTGCGGAGCGGGAATATCATGTAATTTCTTGAAATTCGGTTTTCCGCTGAATAATTCTCCATCCCAGCCAACCGTTCCTGATTCCAACGCAATTTTCTCTGTTTCAGAAAGATGCGGCAGAGCTTTCTTGTAGAATTTTAAAAACGGATCAGTAATCAGCTGTTGACGAATATCTTTCATATTCAGAACTACTGCTGCCGCTATAAAAAGCACCCAAACCAAACCAACTGCAAACCAACCGGTTGTGTAGTTCCATGTTGTGAAAAACATTGTAATAGCCGAAACAGCAGTCCATGTTTTTAAATTTGTTCTTAAATAGGAACACGCAAATGTTGCTAATAAAAGAGCTGAAAACAGGATTAAAAAATTCATTTCTCGTCTCCAAGAGTTATACCATACGCTAAAGTATGGACTGAATTTATTTAAATGTCAATACGCTAGCGTATGGTAATCAGGGAAAATTACAGTTTTTTCTTTAATTCTTTTATTGTTTCGTGTTTAATTAACATTATGAATCAAGTTGCGAAAAAGAAACTATTAACCGCCGAAGACTGGCAAGAAGGAGCTTTAAATGTAATTGCACACCAGGGTGTTTCCAAAGTTGCAATCGAGCCGCTTGCGAAGGAATTGGGAGTGACGAAAGGAAGTTTTTATTGGCACTTTAGTAACAGAGAGGATCTGGTCAAACAAGCACTGAATCGTTGGAGAGAAAAAGACAAGGAACTCATTAATGAAAAAATTTTACCGGTCAAAAATCCGAAAGAAAGGCTCCTTGCCTGGTTTAAACTGAGTGCCGAACCGATTCAGACCCACTTGATTTACAGCACCTTACTGGCAGATCGTTCGGATAATATCATCTCTAAAATCCTCAAAGAAGTGACATTGGAAAGACTTTCCTATTTGCAGGACTCTTATCTGCAAATGGGCTATGATACAGCACAGGCAAAGTCGCAATCGCTGATGGCTTATTCGGTTTATGTAGGCTTTTTGCACATGTCCAAAACACTTTACGGCTCGCTTCCGGATAGTCGAGATGCTGAAGAATATGCTCAATATGTTGCCAAACAGTTAATTCCCTGATTCCAAGCCATTGCGACTCAGGGACAATTACTTCCATCTTTTTTCATGTTACAATTAACAAATTCGGGAATAAGGAATAAAAATGAAAATACTGAGTATAATTTGCTTACTGACAATTTTTTTTGACAGTTCAGCCTTTGAAGAAATCATAATCACTCCAAATCATCCTCAAGGCTGGAATCCAGTCAATATCCGAGAGGATGCAATGGTTGAAATGAATGGAAATGTTCCTCTTTTTGGAGATGGCTCATTAATGTTTGCTACGGATACCATAACAAACGGACAGGATAAAGCGGATTTTCAATTTTTATGGCAAGTATCATCGGATACAATTGATTTCCCCAATCGCACTCTGGGAAATGTATCTGCACTCAATATCGCCTGGTACAGAGATTCTGCGAGTACTACTTCCCCACATTTCATTCCGGCTGTTCGTTTGTTATTTTTCGATGACGGAGGAACAGTGGGGAGTCCGGCTGACGACACCTTTGGTTTGTTGATATGGGAAGGAGTTTATAACGGTATCAACCCGGCTCCTGAAGACAGCTGGGAACTGACTGACATGATAAATGATAATTTCTGGGTTTATGTGCAAAGTAGTCCGGGAGGTTCCGGCGTGATACAGAACTATAATTCGACTCTTGATGACTGGATAAACGGCAACCCTACCGGAATTGGCGGAGACCCTGTCATTTCTATCGGAGCTAATACTTATATCATTGGCATAAATACCGGAGTCGGTTCCGGATGGGGGAACTCATTCATTGGATATATCGATGCCTTTCGCATTAATTTTGGCAATGATGATGACTATCTTTATAATTTTGAACAATGTGACATCTATCAGCCCAACTCCAATCCGGATGTCATCTTCGATGATTCGTTTGAGTGTTTTCAATTCCGATGATCATCAATTTATAGATGTCATATCCTCATATATGAGAATGGATTGCATCCACAGCATTCTGAGGACTCATCACACCAAAACGAAAGGTTAGACTTTCACCGGATTTTAAAGTCAGTTTGAGGTTTTTGAAGATTACCAGTTGCTTAACGATTTCAGCTTTTTCAATTTCGTTATAAGGAACTGCCAAAAATTTCTGGTTATCGACATGAATCAAATGCTTCCTAAATCCCTGTTGAACTTGCTCCAAAGAACCTTGTTGGTTATATCTGAAATATTTGTTGGTGACATATATTTTACCGTAGGACTTAATTCCATCAGTCGATACCGACCAGCTTCCTACAATAGTTTCACCATCTTCTAACCAAATATTGTCTTTCATACACTCCTTCTTTTTAAAGCTCTGTATTAATTTAAAGGAACCACATTTGTAGCTATTTCCCCTCTAGGCCCCTTAACCACCGAATACTCAACAGTTTGTCCTTCTCTCCACTAGTGTCCGGTTAAATTTTTAGAGTATGTTCTGAAAGCATTGCAATGTTTGGTTTTGCGGTATATAACCAAGTTTTCAGACTTAAAAAACACAAACATTGCAACTATGAAGAGTATGACACGATTTTCTCAGTTATTGAACCATTTCCCCAAAAATGCATTTAAAAAAATAATTGCCAACGAAAAAGCAGACAGATACCTAAAATCATTCAAAACCTGGGATTTATTACACATATTGCTTTACGGACAGATTACTCAAACCAAATCACTAAGAAGAGTGATCAGTGGTTTTAATACTCACACAAATAGCCACTATCATATGAACACTTCAAAAGTGAAACGCTCTACATTTTCAGAAGCATTAAGCAAAAGAAGTATCGAGCCTTTTAAACAAATTTGTGAAGTTCTGATGGGTCAGTTCTCATCCAAACATAAAAAGAAATGTAAAGACTTTATTTCGATTATTGATTCCACACCAATAACGCTAAAATCACGGGGCTATGAATGGGCATTAAAGAACAGAACCATAAGGTCGGTTGGCTTAAAAATACATGTGGAATTAAATAGCGCTGATGATGCTCCAATGTATTCCAATATCACACATCCAAATGTTAATGATATTGTTGATGCACGAACAAATATAGAAATCCAAAAAGGTACTACATATGTTGTAGATAAAGGCTATACGGACTATAACTGGTGGCATAAAATCAATGAATCAAAGGCTTTTTTCGTGACTCGTGCAAAAGTTAATATCGCCATGAAAGTTGTTAAAGAAACAGATGTTGAGAAGAAAGATGAGGCCATAATTCAATCAGACCAAATCATTCATCTAACAAACCACAGCCCCGGCGGCGGAAGAAAAAACAAATATGCCAATAAAGACCTGCGTATGGTTACTATTTATCGTGAAGATAAGAAGCCAATGAAGATTCTAACCAATGACTTTGATCGTAGTGCCATTGAAATAGCGAATCTGTACAAACAGCGTTGGCAGATTGAATTATTTTTTAAATGGATAAAGCAAAAGTTGAAACTAAAAACATATTTTGGTCAATCAGAGAATGCCATTAGGATTCAAATTTACACAGCCTTGATAAGTTATTTGCTAATGAAATTGATGCAAAAAGCATCAAAAGGATGGTCAAAGTTAATCGATTTACAAACTTGGCTACAACATGGATTATTCATAAAAGACAGCATAAATACTGACTATTATCGACGGCGAAGGGAAAAACAAATGCTTATTGACAAGCTCCAAACCACTTTGGAATTCGCATGAAATATTTTAACCGGACACTAGTGGTCCTTCTCTCAGATTGCCACCCCCTTGAATCGCAGAAAAATGGACAGTAACTTCACGTCCATCATCTCCCGTAATAAGTCCATACCCTTTGGCTTCCATATACCACTTGATTGTGCCCACAATACGAACGGACTGCTGTGAGTTTTGAGAATTATTTTGACTATAACTGATATTGGGTAAACCACTTGCTACTAAAACAAACAAAAACAATAATGCTTTCATGATACCCTCTTTTGTATTTTTGTATGATTATTCTAACCCAAAAACTCTTCAAGGTCACTTCGAAATGAATCCAGCAAACCGAGATAACCCTTTATTCAGGGCAAAAAGGATTGTTCTATTTAATAAAGCCGATAATCCAATAAATTGCGATTCCACATTGTGAAAGGAAAAAAGTCAGTCGCATATAGGTTGCAATTGGACTTTTTGAAATAATGTGGGTCACTCCTTGTGCCAGACGAAGTGTCAGAAAGTACAGTGCCAAAGAGTTGGTAATTTTACCTTTATACAAAACCAAAGACAAGATGAGTAAACCGCCAAATATCGGAAAGTGTTCATAACCATTGGCATGAACACGGGACATTCTTTCAACTAAAGGTGAAACATCGGTACCATCCGGCCTAAAATGATTCGGTGGTTTTTTGCCGGCAAGCACCAAATAACTTCTTACCAAAATAATGCTTAAAACCAAAACTAACATCCATGCGATATATCCCAGCAACGCCAAAACAGTCTCGTTGATAATTAAATGTTTCATTGATTGCTACCCTCTTCGATGACTTGAATAAATGTTTCATCCGGTTTCACCATACCCATTTCTGAACGAGCTCTTTCTTCTGTTGCTTCCATACCTTGGTCTAAATCTTTGATTTCGGCTTTTAATTGTTCGTTACGGGCTTTTAATTCTTTGTTCTTTTCTAATTGCTGTTGAAACAAATATTCTTTTTCTTGCAAATCTTTGCTTCCTCCATAGCCAAACCATCGCATCCATAGCATGATGACTATCAAAAACAAGAGAATCAGATTAACAACTTTCATAATAATTTAGAGAAAAAACAAATCCGTGCTGCGTAATTTTAAGCGATATTTGCTATGATTGTAACAATAAATCTGCAAGTTCGTTTTTATAAAGAACACTTTATCAGGGGTAAAAATGATAGAAGTTAAGGGTCTCAGTAAAATTTACGGTTCATTTCAAGCTGTTAACAGCGTCAATTTTGTTGCCAAAGCCGGGGAAATATTCGGTTTACTAGGCCCGAACGGTGCCGGAAAATCAACAACCATCAACTGCATTAGCGGTTTGATTTCACCGACAGATGGTTCGGTTTTAATCAATGGATATAATATCACCACAGACTCTGTTAAAGCCAAACAATCATTGGGTCTAGTTCCTCAGGAACTGGCTCTTTATGAAGATTTATCCGCTTATGAAAATTTAGTGTTCTGGGGTTCTGCTTACGGATTATCGGGCAATCAATTACAAGAACGAATTCAACAAGTTCTGAATGAAGTTGGTTTGGAAACCCGGCAAAAAGATGCTGTGAATCAGTTTAGCGGAGGAATGAAACGACGTTTAAACTTTGCCTGTGCAGTTTTACACAAGCCGGCAGCATTATTGCTGGATGAGCCAACGGTTGGAATAGACCCGCAATCACGCGAACATCTGATGCAAGCAATTCTCAAACTCAAAGAACAAGGAACTGCCGTTATCTACACCACGCACTACATGGAAGAAGCCGAACGATTGTGTGACAATCTGGCAATTATCGACAAAGGCGAAATCATCGCTACCGGAACCGTTGATGCCTTGCGTTCGCAATTAGGCGAAAGAGATTTAATTACCTTTCAAGGGCAATTTCATAATCCCGAGAGTTCAGAATTGGAAAGTATGGGTGCAGAAATTTTAGAGCAATCTGAAAATGAAATTAGATTACTTATTAATGACGCTCCTAAAAATCTTTCTTCCGTGATGAAGTCCATTGAATCTCAACATGGAAAAATTAGTAATGTGAATTTAGCACAAGCGAATCTGGAAAGTTTGTTTATCAAACTCACCGGCAGAGCCTTGAGAGATGCCGCATGAAATTTGCACTCTCCGTCGCAAAACTTTCGTTGAGAAAATTGTTTGCTGAAAAGTGGCAATTGCTGATGTTTCTGACAATTCCAATGCTGATTGGCGGCTTATTTTTTCTGATAACTGGTTCCGGTGGGAACGCCAAACCAATTGGGAAACTATTGGTGACTGACCATGATAAAAGCACTTTATCAAAGTTGCTGATTGGTGGTTTCAATCAAGGTCCTCTCGCTGAAATGTTTATCCTCAAAGAAGCAACATCAACAGAAGCACAAAGCCTGATAGATGATGGCGATGCCAGTGTCTGGTTGGAAATTGAAGAAGGATTCTCGGAAAAATTCCTCAATAAACAACCCACCAAAATCAAACTTGTTAAAAATCCCGGACAAAATATTCTTCCTCAGATTGCTGAAACAGCAGTCGGAGTTTTAACAGACGGAGGGCATTACATCCAGGTTTTGTTTGCTGATGAATTGCGACAGTTTAACGACTTACTCAATGGAAAAGATGTCTCCGACGCGCAAATGGCAATGATGAGTATTCAAATTAAAAAGGCCATTGAAAGCATCGAAAAGCAACTGATTCCTCCACAAATCAAGGCGGTCAAGGTTAAAGAAGAAAAGCAATCAACCAATAAAAGTTCTTTCATGCTAAACATGTTCTCCGGAATTTTGTTTATGTCATTGTTATTTGCTGCACAAGGTCTGGCTTTAGAATTTTGGAAAGACAAATCTCAGGGAATCAGCTCAAGGTTGCTTTCATCCCCCGGTGGTCTGGTTCAATACATGAATGGCAAATTACTGGCAGGAATAGTGGTTTTTTCCTTGATAGCGATTGTCATTGGTTTACTCGGATTGTTTATCCTGAAACTATCCCTCAGTAAAATTGTTATCATTATCGGTTGGTTAATGCTCTCGGGACTGGTTCTGACCAATATGATGCTGTTTTTATGCTTACTGATGCCATCGGAAAAATCAGCTTCAATCATCACATCAGCGATGGTTTTTCCGTTACTGATGCTGGGAGGAAGTTTCTTTCCTTTTGAAACCATGCCGAAATGGATGGTCGCCATCGGGCAATATTTACCTAATGGTTATTTGTTACAAAGTTTCAATCAATGGCTGGTAAAAGGCAACCCTCTGTCTATTCTGACTGTTCCGGTACTGATTGCTCTGGCAATGATAGTGTTTTTCTGGTTTTTAAATCGAATTAAATTACCCGGTTTTGCGAGGTCTTAACATGCTGAGAAACATATTATTTATCGCAAAAAAAGACTTCGTTTATTCACTCAAAGAAAAGACATTACTGATTTGGTTATTTGTTATGCCGATTGTGTTTTTTGGTTTTATCGGCTCTACCACTAGTGGTTTTTCAGGCAATTCCACTCAAAAAACGAATATCGCTGTCTGGGAAGTCTTTCCCGGACAAACAGAAGAAAGTCCGATAGCCAAACAAATCGTTTATCGTTTGCAACAGGAAAATTTAAACACCATTGTTTTCAATGAGAAAAATGATGCTGAAGAACGTAAATATCATTTTGAAAACTACACTCGAAAATTATGGCTTCCGAAAAATTTGCAAATAGATTTTGATAGTGGAAAACAAATTCAAATCCAATACAAAAGCACAGCCGGAGGTTTGACTCAGGATAGGGATTCGTTCTTTATTGAAAAAGCTGTTTATCAAACCATTGGCGATTTTTTGGTATTTAAAAAGCTCAACCCTGATGCTGAACAAACCAACTTCGATGAAGTTAATAATTTACCCAAAAATCTCGAATTATATGTTACTTCTGCCGGTGAAAAACTGGATATTCCATCCGGATTCAATCAGGCAGTCCCCGGAATTTTGGTCATGTTCATCATGATGATTGCTCTCTCTAGTGGCGCACAAAGTTTGTTCCTGGAACGACAATCAGGTGTTCTCAAAAGAATGGCAGCATCGCCACTGACTCGAAAAGAAATCATTATGGGCAAATGGTTGGGTAAATGGTTTATCACGTTGCTGCAAATGATTTATGGTATGTTGATTGGCTGGTTGATATTCAAAATCTACTGGGGAAATCACATCGTTTCCATCATTTTGATTCTGCTTTTATGGGCAGCATTTAACTCTGCACTAGCCGTATTGCTCGGAAGTTTTGCCAAATCTGAAGGGCAAGTGAGTGCTATTGCCACCATTTTTTCTCTGCTGATGGCAGCATTGGGCGGTTGCTGGTGGCCGATTGAAATCACACCCGAGTGGATGCAGTCTCTGGCATCCGTTCTTCCAACCGGCTGGGTCATGGACTCTATGCACGAACTCATGTATTTTGGTGGTCAAATTTCTGAAATTCTGCCACAAATTCTGGCTTTGGCTGTGCTATCGGTAATTGCTTTTTTTAGTGCCGTGAAGCGTTTTCGGTTTTTTTAAGGTTATGTAAGTTACGCAAAGATTTTTATATGTTAGGAATACGGAGGTCGCGGAGAAGTCACAGAGTTTCACGGAGGTTTTTTTACTGTCAACTTGTCATTTTCTCAGAATTTCACAAACTCTGTTATTTCTGTAAAAGTTTAATATCTCGACGATAAAATATATACTTTGAATAAAGATATGGAGTGTTGGAAAGTCTGATAATTGTAAGATGGGCTGTGCCCATAATAAGCTGTAACACATAAATTTATGAGCCTTAAATATTTATCACTAACAATTTTATCCTTGCCATTGTTGCCTATTCTTTACTTCGATGCCAAACGGGTTCGTCGGAAGATTCCCCAATTGCCGGAAGCAAGCGACACTGAGGGATTTTACAAGTCCACAGTATCTTCACAAAAACCTTTAAAACTACTGACCATAGGCGAAAGCACCATTGCAGGAGTTGGGGTTGAATCGCATAAGGAAGGTTTCAGCGGAATGCTGGCGAAAGAGCTTTCTGAAAAAACCGGCAGAAGCATCGACTGGAAAGTTTATGCCAAAAGCGGATATACCAGTAAAGATATTATTGAAAAAATCCTGCCAACAATTGATGAAAAAGAAGCTGATATCATCGTCCTTGGAATGGGAGCCAATGATGCTTTTACCCTCAAAACTCCGGGACAATGGAAAAAAAACATAATCAAAATCATCACTCATTTCCAAAACAAATCTCCTCAAACACAAATCTATTTCACCAGCATGCCACCGATAAAGAAATTTCCTGCTTTTTCGTTTTCCATGCGCTTTGTGTTGGGAAATTTGGTCGAAATTCTAGGTCAGGAACTGGCAAGAACGGTTCAATCATTTGAAAACGTCTCCTATCATGACAAACCAATTGATATTGAAAAATGGTGCAGGGAGTTGGGAATAGAGCCAAAACCCGAACTGTTTTTCAGTGATGGAGTTCATCCCTCCGAATTGACTTATCAGATTTGGGCGAAGGAAACCGCTTTAGATATACTCGCATAAGGAACGCAAAGAGCACAAAGAAGACGCAGAGTTTCGCAAAGGCTGTGCAAATATTTCTCCGTGTCTCAGCGAAATGTAAGGGGTTTAAAATCAAATCAATCGACACAATCAACACCATCAATACCTGCAAGCAGTTTGATAGTATGTGTGACAGATGTATTATTATCTTTCGTTAATTTAACAACACCATTCCGACAATCATTAAAAGTAACATCAGCCGTCCCCCAATGGGTCGTTCCTGAGTTGGGAGTATTCGGTTTTGTTGTCAAACTACCACCATTACCCGGAAAACCGGATAACATATCAAGAGTAAATGTTTCATCTTTTGTAATTATTTGAGGACCAATTGATGAAATCAGCCACAAAGCTTCGCCATTGGAGTCTTCTTTATATCCGTAAAAATACATTAGATAACCAATAGGAGTTTGAACGACATTATATCCAGAACCACCATAAGCTGGATCATGCCAAGAACCATTGACAGAAGAGATTGTATTAGTGCTATTCCCTGCTTGAGGGTCGATTTCAAAGAACATATCGGGATTTACAGATGAACAATCTGAAACATTGTCGTAGACGGAGGAGCAAGAAAGAATTAATGTAAATGGTTGTGTTAAATCTAATCCAGATGTAGGTACAGATGTTACAGATCCAGACGGCCAAAAAATTGTTGCCATAGCTAACCAATAATCACTAGACACATATAAATTATCATCAATATAAAATACACCTTCAAATTGCTGATTATTTTGAATGACTGCTATATCATAAACGCCTGTACCTTTTGACTTTCCAAGAATCGTTGGTGTAACAGTTACAACTAAGGAATATTCTTCTTCTCCGTCATCTACACATTTAGATACCCATAACTCAACATCCATTTCATCCGCATAAACATAATTTGAGTTTAATTGATTGACTTCATTCAAATGCACACTTTGAGTTCCAACTATTTTTGTTGCTTCGTCTCCATTGCTAATAGAAGAAACAACAGGACAAGAAATAGCTTGAGCATTCAAGCTATAGAAAATATGAATTAGTAATAAGACTTTGAAAAAATAATTGAATCGCATAAATCCCTCTTTGGTTTTAGTAGAATGAAATTAAATACTAAGCATTTTGCTATTGACTGTCAATAGATTCAAAATTTGTGACGTTTTTCCACGCAGAATTGAAGATTATATTAGATTCTTCGTCACTTCGTTTCTCAGAATGACAATTGGTGTCTTTGCGAACTCTGTGTGTTCTCTGTGCTCTCTGTGTTCCTTATCAATATCTAAAGAAAACTACGATTCCCAATGAGATTAATGACTAGAGTAGAATCGCAATGATGGCTTATGAACTAAAAATCTCCGTGCAACTCTGTGTCTTCTCTGTGCTCTCTGTGTTCCTTATAATATTAAGAGATTCTTCGTCACTTCGTTTCTCAGAATGACAATTGGTGTCTTTGCGATACTTCGCGTCTCCTTTGCGGTCTTTGCGTTCCTATACCGTCTTAAACAAAATCACAGCTCTTAATGAGATATTCGCCTTCGTGGAAATGACAGTTTACAAATAAAAAACCTCCGTGCAACTCCGTGCCTTCTCTGTGCTCTCTGTGTTCCTTATTAAATTCCCATAAAACTCCAAAATCATTTATAATCACTCGCTTTGATAAAAACAACACTCTGTGATAAGCACACACAAACTTCTCATCAATTTGAATGAAGCTCAAGCAGAAGCGGTGACCACCGATGCGTTGCATGCTTTAGTGTTGGCGGGTGCGGGTTCGGGGAAGACGAGGGTGTTGGTTTATCGCATTGCCTGGTTATTGGCTGCGGAGGGCGTTTCGCCGTATTCGGTTTTGGCGGTGACGTTTACCAACAAAGCTGCTGCTGAGATGCGAAATCGGGTGTCGCATTTGCTGGATAAACCAATTTCCGGTATGTGGATTGGGACATTTCATTCGATTGCTTTACGAATGTTGACCATGCATCACGAACAGGCGGAGTTGCCGAAGAACTTTCAGATTCTGGATTCTGAGGATCAGTATCGGTTGATTCGACGTGTCATTTCGGATTTGGATTTGGATGAAAAACAGTGGATTCCGCGTGCGGTTCAGGGTTTTATCAACGATAAGAAAAACGAGGGAATCCGAGCTGAAGAAATTGATGATTTTGGTGATGATAATTCATCAACATTGATTCGAATTTATCAACATTATCAGGATCACTGCGACCGAGGAGGTTTGGTAGATTTTGCCGAGATGTTGTTGCGAACTCACCAGTTACTTTTGAAAAATCCGACTCTGTTACAGCATTATCAGTCACGATTTAATGCCATACTGGTGGATGAGTTTCAGGATACCAATGATATTCAGTCGGCTTTTGTGCGTTTGCTTGCCGGCGATAAAAACCGTGTCATGGTTGTGGGTGATGATGATCAGTCGATTTACGCCTGGCGCGGAGCGAAAATTGATCATATTCTTAATTTTAAGAAGTTTTTCCCAGCGACTTCGATGTATAAACTGGAGCAAAATTATCGTTCCACACAAAACATTCTGAACGCTGCCAATGCGGTGATTAAAAACAACGCCAAACGCTTGGGTAAAGATTTATGGACGGAGCAACCGGGTGGCGAATTGATTCAGTATTATGGTGCTTATTCAGAATATGATGAAGCAGCTTTTGTCGCCGAAGAAGTCCAACGACTGATAGACTCGGGGATTGATGGCGATCAGATTGCTCTTTTATATCGCTCCAATGCTCAATCTCGCTTACTGGAAGAAAATCTACTCAAACATGATATTGCTTATCGGGTTTATGGTGGTTTACGGTTCTTTGAACGTATGGAAATCAAGGATGTGCTGGCGTATGTGCGTTTGGTCAACAATCGCCATGACGATGTGGGTTTTGAACGAATTATCAACACACCGACCAGAGGACTGGGCAATCAAACACTCAACCAGATTCGTAATTGTGCCCAAATTAATCGAGTGAGTTTATGGTCTGCCGTCGAAATATTATTGAAAAATAAAACAGTTTCGGCACGGGCGGCAACCTCGCTGGCTGCCTTTATCAACATGATTGATGAGTTTGACCACAATCACGATAAAGAGCATTTGCATCCTTTGTTTGAAGATGTCATTGAACGAACCGGACTAAAAGATCATTATCAAAAAGAACCACCGGAAAAAGCTTTGACCCGTTTGGAAAATCTGGATGAATTGCTGAATGCCGCAGAGACTTTTGTTAAGTCGCAGGAAGATGATGCCATCGGTATGACCGCTTTGGCTTCTTTTCTCGCACAAGTCAGTTTAGATCAGGGCGAACGTAGCAGCGATAAAGATATTCCCTGTGTGCAATTGATGACTTTACACAGTGCTAAGGGATTGGAGTTCCCTTATGTTTTTCTGGTGGGAATGGAACAAGGATTGTTTCCGCATCAAAATTCGATGGATGACCCTGAGAAATTACAGGAAGAACGCCGCTTGTGTTATGTGGGCATCACTCGCGCTGAAAAACAACTTTACATGACTTATGCAACTTCACGCCGGATTCGAGGACGAACTCAGGGTTGTATGCCGTCCAAATTTCTTCGAGAAATCCCACAAAAACTGGTTCATCAGATTCAGGGAAATATTTTTACAAATCAAAGCAATTATTCATCGGATTTTTCAACTCAGGAAGTCTCACCCTATGCTCAATATTCTCCCGGTGTGATGGTGAGACATAATGTTTTTGGTGACGGAGTGGTTCTGGAACAATCAGGCCAAGGTGATTACACTCAAATCATGGTCGAATTTCAACAACATGGTCCAAAAATTTTGGCGGCCAAATTTGCAAAACTGGAACTTATCTAGTTAACTTCTATAACACTTGCTTGACAATCCGGGTATATTAGTGAAAACTAATAAATGAATTATTAAAGAGTTGTTGTCATGTCTAAATTTATTATTGCTCCGTCTATTTTATCTGCCGATTTTGCTCGTTTGGGTGAAGACACACAGGCTGTTTTGGATGCCGGTGCCGATTGGGTGCATTTTGATGTTATGGATAATCATTATGTTCCAAATCTGACCATTGGACCAATGGTTTGTGAGGCTTTAAGAAACTACGGAATTACGGCTCCTATTGACGTGCATTTAATGGTTAAACCGGTGGATCGAATCATTCCGGATTTTGCCAAAGCAGGTGCTAGCATAATAACATTTCATCCCGAGGCATCAGAGCATGTTGACCGTACATTAGGTTTGATAAAAGACTCCGGTTGTCAGGCAGGGCTGGTTTTGAATCCGGCTACACCTTTGAACATTCTCAATCATGTGATGGATAAACTCGACATGGTTTTACTGATGTCGGTGAATCCGGGCTTTGGAGGGCAGAGTTTTATCTCTGAAACCCTCAACAAAACCAAAGCTGTTCGTAAATTGATTGACGAGAGTGGCAGAGATATTCGTTTGGAAATTGATGGTGGTGTCAAAGTTAATAATATTCGTGAAATCATGCAAGCCGGTGCGGATACTTTTGTTGCCGGTTCGGCAATTTTTAATACCGAGGATTACAAAGCCACTATTGATGCGATGCGTGAACAACTGCACAATTCCTAGAAGCTAATAATTCATGTTCAATTCATAATGTTGTGCTAGAATACACTCACTATGATGATTGATTTCAAATTAAAACCATTGTTTGTTATTTTATTGCTTTTATGTTCTTTTTCGGCATTTTCACAAATAAAAAACAACAATGAAATGAGCTTGGAAGATGCAACTGAATATGTCAGAAGCACATCCAAGGGCAAGGTTTTATCTGCTAAAACAAATGTCAATCAAGGAAAAAAATCACATCGCATTCAGGTTTTGACTCCATCGGGAAGAGTTCGTGTTTATCAAATTGATGCCCAAAAATACGATAATCGAAGAGAACCGGATGCCAGCCAAAGAAGCAATTCTGGAAGTAGTTACAGTCGTTTTAGCAGACAATCTCAGTTCAATTCACAGAACAATAATTACAGAACACCTAGCAACAACAGCAGAGACAGAAGTCGTACAACTGTTCCAAATTATCAACAACCCGTTCCTGAAAGAGTGACACCGCCGACAAGAGGTAATTCCGAAAAGAAATGAAGATTTTATTAGTCGAAGATGATGAAAATCTCAGAGAAGTTTTAGAGAAACGTCTGGGTGATGAAGGATTTATTGTAGAAAGTGCCGACAATGGTGAGGATGGCCTTTATTTAGGTAGAGAATTTGAGTTTGATGTGGCAGTTATTGATTTAGGCCTGCCGAAAATTGCCGGAATGGAGGTCATTCAAACACTCAGAAATGAAGGAAAAACTTTCCCTATTCTGGTACTGACTGCCAGAGGTTCATGGCAGGATAAAGTTATGGGATTGGACGCCGGAGCCGATGATTATTTGGTGAAACCTTTTCATTTTCCCGAACTACTGGCAAGAGTGAATGCCTTGGTCAGACGTTCAGCCGGCTTCTCCTCGCCTGAATTAGTTTGTGGAGAGGTTACATTGAATACAACAACCGGAGAGGTTAAGGTTGCAGATGAGGTCGTCGATTTGACTTCATATGAATACAAGGTATTGGAATATCTCATGTTACATCAGAATGAGGTGATTTCTAAAACAACACTCACAGAACACATATATCATCAGGATTATGATAGAGACAGTAATGTCATAGAAGTATTTGTCGGACGCTTGAGAAAGAAAATACAGCCTGATAACAGTAAACATAAAACCATAGAGACACTAAGAGGACGAGGTTATAGAATGCGTCCACCTGCTGAAGACTAATGTTTTTGAGGAAGTTTTCCTTAACCAACCGATTGCTCACTATTGCAACAGTGGCGTTGTTTGTCGCTTTAGGTTTAATTGGATTTGTCATGGACAAAGCCTTTCAGGAAAAAACCATGAATCTTGTGGAAGAACGACTTGAAGGTTATGTTTTTGCACTGATTTCAGTGGTCGAATCCACACCCGGTGGCAACATTAAGGTTGATGAAATTTTACCAATTCCAAAACTAACACAACCAGTATCCGGCATTTATGCTCATGTTATCAGTGCTGATTATCGTTGGCATTCTGACTCAATGCTTGGTGTTGACTTACCTGAACCTCAGCAGGTCCCGGTCGGCGAAACAACTTTCGATGCTCCTTTGAGACACAAGCAAAATGATTATTTCAGAATGAGTAAAGGGCTGATTTTTGAAACTGAAAACGGAGATGTCCCCTTTATAGTTAGTGTCACTGAAGATGCCAAAAACTATTTTCGTGAGCTGCGTGAGTTTGAAAATAATTTGTGGATGTGGTTGTTACTTACCAGTATTATTTTGCTAGGTATTCAAGGTTTAATTATGTATTGGTCTTTAAACCCGCTCAAACGCCTGACAATTGATGTTGCCGAGTTAGAAAAGGGTCAAATCGACTCTATCAGCGACAATTATCCCTCTGAGCTTGAAGGCTTAACGACCAATCTCAATCGCTTGCTTGAAAATGAAAGAGGTAATTTAAATCGGCAAAGGAAAACTCTGGGTGATTTGGCACACAGCTTAAAAACTCCATTGGCAATCATGAACACGGCAGTAGAAAACAAACAAGGCGTGAATCGGGACTTGGTTAAGGAGCAAATTGCCAATATGAATGAAATTGTTGAGTATCAACTCAAAAGAGCAGCTGTTGCTGGTCATCGAACATTTACGGTCGGTATTCCGGTCATTGACAAACTCGAACAAATTATCAGAACTCTTGATAAAGTTTATCATAACAAAAAAGTTAAAAAACATATTGCCGTAGCACCCGGAGCGGAGTTTTTTGGGGAGCATGGCGATTTAATGGAGCTGCTTGGTAATTTACTGGAAAATGCTTACAAATGGTGTGATCGAAATGTATCTGTGACTATTAAAACGCTCATTCATCAAAATCGAAAAAGAACCGGACTAACTATTGAAATTGCCGATGATGGACCGGGAATTAATCCCGAAAGAAGTAGTGAACTGCTTGGAAGAGGCGTGCGTGGTGATGAAAAAGTAAAAGGTCATGGAATTGGTTTATCAATAGTGAACGATATTGTAGAATCCTATCAAGGCACAATTAAAATCAAATATCACGAGCTACTGAAAGGAGCTCACTTTATTATTACGTTACCACCTTAATGAAAAAAAACCAAAGTATCTTATCGGCAGTTATCAGCAACAACGATTTATCAGAAATGAAAGTTGCTGTTGAACTGACCAAACAAGCCGGCAAAATTGGCTTTGACTGGCCATCCATTGACTTCGTCTTTGATAAAATGCAAGAAGAACTTGAAGAGCTGAGAGAGGCGATGAAAAGCGGAAATCAAAAAGAAATTATTGACGAAACCGGCGATGTACTTTTTGTTGCTTGTAATATTGCCAGACATTTAAATGTGGACCCTCAAGTTGCTCTAAAAGGAACGAATGAAAAATTCATTGAAAGATTCTTGCAGGTTGAAAATCTGGCTCGACAGCGTCATCCGGAACAATCCAAGTATGACTTAGCAACTTTGGATCAACTTTGGAATGATGTAAAAAAGAACAATCAATAAATTTAATCGGTGAAATCATTGAATTTTTCCTGATTTCACCCCATTATTACCGGCTGAATATCTAATTATGGAGAAGCACTGAAAATGAGTGAAAATATTAAACATGCTACTGACGACAGTTTTGAAACCGACATCAATTCCGATGTTCCTGTTTTAGTGGATTATTGGGCAGAATGGTGCGGACCATGCCGCATGATTGCTCCGATTCTTGATGAAGTCGCTGATGAGATGAAAGACAAGGTTAAAGTTGTAAAAGTGGATACAGAATCTTGTCGCAATACAGCGATCAAAATGGGCATCAGAGGCATTCCTACTTTGATGGTTTTTAAAAACGGTGAAGTTGTCGATCAACATGTTGGAGCTTTATCAAAAGGCCAATTGGTTGAAATGCTGAATAAACACACAGCTTAATTCCAAAATCACTGAATACCGAACGTTTGAACGATTCAAGTGTTCGGTATGACATTATCGAAGATAAAACCATAAAAATCACAAAGTCTGTTAAGAATTTAGTTGCGACAGTCTTCCTGACGTGTTAACTTATAGGCGTTCAACATAGAGACAAATTATCTCGTCTCTATTTCAAAATAAAAAAATTACTAAAAAATTACTTCTGCGTTCTTTCGTGGCGCTAACTTACACAACAAATTCAAACAAATTTTCTGCATAAAACTTAACTATGAACCTATCAGAACTAAAACAATATTCAACCAAGAAATTAACCGAAATAGCCGCTGAATCAGGAGTAGAAATCCGCTCCAGGCTTCGCAAACAAGACTTAATTTTCAATATTCTAAAGTCACAAGCCAAACAAGGTGTGGACATTTATGGCGGGGGAGTGCTGGAAGTCTTACCTGACGGTTTTGGCTTTTTAAGAGCTCCTGATAGTAGCTATTTAGCCGGACCAGATGATATCTATGTTTCACCGAGCCAAATCAGACGTTTCGGATTAAGAACCGGTGACACCATTGAAGGCAAAATCAGACCTCCTAAAGAGTCTGAAAGATATTTTGCCATGCTCAAAATTAAATCATTAAACTATGAGCCACCTGAAAACACTCATGGTAAAATTCTGTTTGAAAACCTCACTCCGTTATTTGCGCAAGATCAGCTCAAAATGGAACGCGGAAATGGTTCTAAAGAGGACTTAACTGCCAGAATCATTGACCTGATTTCACCAATTGGTAAAGGACAAAGGGGTTTGATTGTGTCACCTCCGAAAGCTGGTAAAACTCTGATGATGCAGAATATTGCAACAAATATTGCTCTCAATAATCCCGAGTGTAAATTGTTTGTTCTGTTAATTGACGAACGCCCTGAGGAAGTGACTGAAATGCAACGCATGGTTCGTGGCGAAGTAATTGCTTCGACATTTGACGAACCGGCTTCCCGCCATGTTCAGGTTGCCGAAATGGTGATTGAACGAGCTAAAAGACTGGTTGAACATAAACAGGATGTTATTATTTTATTGGACTCTATCACACGTTTGGCACGTGCTTATAACACGGTTGCTCCATCATCCGGAAAGGTGTTAACCGGTGGCGTTGATGCCAATGCATTGCAACGCCCTAAACGATTTTTTGGTGCAGCAAGAAATGTCGAAGAAGGCGGTAGCTTGACAATTATCGCAACCGCATTGATTGATACCGGCTCGAAAATGGATGAAGTTATTTTCGAAGAGTTTAAAGGAACCGGTAATATGGAAGTTCATTTGGACAGAAGAATTGCAGAAAAACGTGTCTGGCCGGCAATCAATATTAACCGTTCAGGTACAAGAAGAGAAGAGCTCATCGTCGATCAGGACTTTCTCACCAAAGCATGGATTTTGCGTAAAATTCTACATCCTATGGATGATGTCCAAGCCATTGAGTTTTTACTGGATAAACTCAAAGACACAAAGACAAACGAAGAGTTTTTCACTTCGATGAAGAGATAATCTCTTTAAACATCTCAATTCAAAGAAGCAGGTTTCATTACCTGCTTTTTTATATTAGCAGTATTTAAAATAACTCTGTTATTTCTGCCAACTATTTGTCATCTCTGTTAAAATTACTGAAGTTTTGAACTTTGAGAAAATATGATGACAAGATTAACTAAAATACTGTTGGTACTTGTAAGTATCTTTATGCTTTCAGCTACCGTCAACGCAAAGAAAAAAAATAAGCAAGGCAAACCAGAGGAAAGTCCGCTTTCCGGAATTCCGTTAAGAAATATCGGTCCGGCATTGATTTCCGGGAGAATTTCCGACTTTGCGTTTCATCCAACAAACAAGCAAGTCTTCTATGTAACTACCGCTGCTGGAAATATGTGGAAAACCACAAATAACACCATAACCTGGGAGCCGATTTTTGATAACGAAGGTTCTTATTCTATTGGTACCGTTGAGATTGACCCTAGTAATCCTTTGGTTCTTTGGGTAGGAACAGGAGAAAATAACGCGCAAAGATCCGTTGCTTTTGGTGATGGTGTTTATAAATCAGTTGATGGCGGAAAATCCTGGAAAAACATGGGTTTGAAAAACTCAGGTCATATTTCTCAAATCTGGATTGACCCTAAAAATTCTGATACTGTTTTAGTTGCAGCTCAAGGTCCGCTCTGGAGTGATGGAGGCGATCGTGGTCTGTATAAAACCACCGATGGAGGTAAAAATTGGGAACGTATCCTCAATGTTGATAAATTCACCGGAGTGAATGAATTTGTGGTTGATCCTCGTAATCCGGATAATATTGTTGCCAGTACCTATCAACGTCGCAGACATGTTTGGGTTTTAATCAATGGAGGCCCCGGAAGCGGAATTCACAAAACCACAGACGGTGGAAAAACATGGAATGAAGTGAAATCATCTTTGCCTAAAGATCACATGGGACGAATTGGTTTGGCCGGAGCTCCGTCTAATCCCGACAGAATCTACGCGATTGTTGAGTCCAATAAAAAAGAACAAGGCGTATTTATGTCTGAAGATTTTGGTGAAAACTTCAGCAAACAATCAGGCTATATGACCACCAGCCCGCAATATTACAATGAATTAATAGTTGATCCGCACAATCCTGACAGAGTCTATTCTCTCAGCACCTTTACACATGTATCTGAAGATGCCGGAAAAACCTGGACCAAACTGTCCGATACTTTCCGCCATGTAGATGATCATGCATTATGGATAGACCCTGACAACACTGAGCATTTATTCATCGGCGGTGATGGTGGCGTTTATGAAACCTATGATCGTGGGCAAACATGGAGACACATTCGCAATCTGCCTTTGGCACAATTTTATCGCATCACTCCTGATAATGCCGAACCTTTCTACAATGTTTGTGGTGGCACACAAGACAACAATTCGTTGTGTGGTCCATCAAGAACCACTCGTATTCATGGCGTAACTAATGCGGATTGGGATATTATTTTGGGTGGAGATGGTTATAAAGCTCAAATTGACCCCAATGATCCGAATTTGGTTTATGCACAATACCAATACGGTGGGTTGGCGAGAGTCGATCGTCGTACTGATGAAAGAATTTATATCACACCACATCCACAAAAAGGTGAGAATGCCTACAAATGGAACTGGAACACGCCATTAATCATCAGTCCGCATCAAAGCACACGTTTATTCTATGGTGCATAAAAACTATTTCAATCAGATGATAGAGGTGACTCATGGAAAGTCATTAGCCCTGATTTGACACAACAAATCGACAGAAATAAACTCAAAGTCATGGATCGTGTCTGGAGTGTCGATTCGGTTGCAAAAAATGTTTCCACATCCATGTATGGCAGTTTGATTGGAATTTCTGAAAGTCCACTTGCTGAAGGGCGAATTATCGTTGGTTCTGATGATGGTGTTGTTAGCATCACAACCAATGGTGGAAATGACTGGAGTAAAATCAAATCATTCCCGAAAGTTCCTGACATGTCTTATATTTCAGACGTCTTGTTTTCATCACATGATAAAAATACCGCATACATCACGATTGATAACCATAAGCGTGGAGACTTCAAACCTTATGTTCTGAAAACAACCGACTTAGGTAAAAGCTGGAAAATGATTTCAGGAAATCTTCCTGAAAGAGGTTTTGCTCACACAATTGTAGAGGATCATGTGGACTCCAATCTATTATTTGTCGGAACAGAATTTGGATTATTTTTCACTCAAAACGGTGGAAGCAGTTGGAATAAATTTTCTAGTCTTCCAACCACAGCCGTTCGCGATCTGGAAATCCAACGCCGTGAAAACGACTTGGTTGTCGCATCTTTCGGACGTGGTGTTTACATCCTTGATGATTACTCTCCTTTGAGATTTAAAACCTCAGATTTGGAAAAATCAGCAGCCACATTGTTCCCTGTTAAAGACTCTTGGTTGTATATCGAAGGCGATCGAATTGATGATCGCGAAAAAGGTTCTTCAGGAAGCGACTATTTTACCGCGAAAAATCCGGCGTATGGTGTGACGTTTTCATACTATCTGAAAGATGGTTATAAATCTCTTAAAGAAACTCGACGTAAAAAAGAAATCGACCTTGAAAAAGACAACAAGGACACATTCTATCCTTCGTGGGATCAGTTGAGAAAAGAGGACACTGAAAAAGTCGTAATGCTCTATTTGGAAATTCGTGATAATCAACAAAAAGTCGTGAGCCGGGTTCCTGTCAGTGATAAAAAAGGCTTCCACCGTGAGCAATGGAACATGCGTTTGCCGTCTCCTAATCCGGTGAAACTGCAACAGCCGGCATGGATTCCTTATTGGGCTACAGCACCAATGGGACCATTAGCCACACCGGGAACATACACAGCGACTTTAATGAAACGCCATAATGGTCAAACCGAGGCTATTTCACAACCACAAGCATTTAATCTTAAGAGACTGGAAAACTCTCCGGAGTTGAGTAAAAATCCGCTAGAAGTTCAAGCCTTTCACAAGCAATTGGCGGATTTAAGCAGAGCTGTTGATGGTGCTAATAAAAAATTCGGTGAAATAAACAATCGCGTTGAACACTTGTACAAAGCACTCGAATTGACACCACAAGCAACCAACCAACTCACAGAAAAGCTGGAAAGCCTCAGACTTCGCCTTGTTGATTTTGATACCAAAATGAATGGCGACTCAACCATTGCTTCCAGACAAGAGCCCGTGCCATGGTCGGTTTCAACTCGTATTGGCACCTTGTTTGGTAGCATCATCGAATCACAATCCAATGTTCCTCAAGGATTCAGAGAATCATACGAAATCGCTAACTCCGAGTTCTCAGAACTTCTGCAAGAACTCAGCAAGATTAACGATGACGTGAAAGCATTTGAAGATGAAATGGAATCTCTTGGAGCTCCTTGGACACCCGGTAGAATGCCAAAATGGAATAATTAGGAACTCTTTGAAGTATAGAAAACAAAACCCCGAAAAATACTTCGGGGTTTTTATGTCTTCTATCTAGAGTGAATCAGGGTTGAGTATGCTTAGTCTTTGTTGTGACTATTATATAGAAGCAACAATCATTTTTATTTAATTTTTATTCAAAGTTGTACCAGTAATACATATAAACTACATCACCAGACATTAATGAACTTAAAACTAGTCGAACACAAAAAAAGCAACATTTTCTATCTTTGGTTCACTTACCAAAAGGCTATGAAAGGTCATATTGAAAACATCTGGGGTTGGGATGATGAGTGGCAGATTAACGATTTCAATAAAAGTCTCAAAACCTATAAATCTTTTTTAATCACATTGGATTCAGAGCTTGTCGGGTACGTCCAGTTTAAAGATAATAACACAAGTATTTATATCAATATGTTAATTCTGGAGCCTCAATATCAAGGACAAGGATTGGGCAAAAAATTGCTTGGATTACTGATGCAAGATTATTCCGGGCGAGGAATTGAATTAAAGTGTTTCAAAATAAACACAAGTGCTTATAATTTCTATTTGTCTAATGGTTTTGAAGTAACTGATGAAGATGAAAATTTTTATTTTCTTTCCAAAATTGAAAGGTAGTTGGTTACTTTTCTTACTCTTTTTAACAATTTCAGTACTTGCCGATGTTCCACAGGAACAACAAGCGGAGGTTCAGCATTTACTCAATTTTGTAAAAACCACATCCTGCGAAATGATTCGAAATGGTAAGCATCATAACGGTGAGAAAGCCGCATCACATATTCAAAGAAAATATGATTATTTCAGGAATAAAATCAAAACCACGGAAGATTTTATTGAATATTCAGCTAGCAAAAGCACCATGAGTGGCAAGGATTATTATGTCCAGTGCGGTGATGAACTGATTAAAACCAGAGACTGGTTGCTGACAGAACTTAGCAGTTTTCGAAAACAGACAGCTAAATAATTTATGCAAAACAATCTCAAGTTAAAAATCGCCGAAGTTTCGGATATAGAAAGCGCGTTGAAATTACATTACCGTTATCAGGTGGATAGTATTTCTGATGAAGATAAAAAAAACGGCTTTGTCACCACGCCGTTTACACCAGAAGAGCTCAAAGCACTGATTGAGCAGGAGCAGGGTTTGTTTATCGCGGTGGATGAAAACAACGAAGTGGTCGCTTATGTAATGTCGGCTTCTTGGCAGTTTTGGTCGGCTTGGCCGATTTTTGCTTACATGATAGAACAACTGCCAAATCTCAATTACAAAGGCTATCAATTGAGTGTCGATAACTCCTATCAGTATGGTCCTGTTTGCATCGACAAACGCTATCGCGGAACAACTCTATTGCCCGATTTATTCGATTTTGCATTGAAAGAAATGTCCAAACGCTATCCTGTTTTAGTCACTTTCGTGAATAAAGCCAACCCTCGTTCTTATGCTGCACATTCCCGCAAACTCAAACTAGATACTATTTGTGAATTTGAATTTAATAAAAACCAATACTACGAAATGGTGTGTTTGACTAAAGAAGCCAGTGGGTGACTTTTGTTAGGAAACATATTTATTCTTCAGCTTTTTCCAGTTTTTTCAAAGCCATTTTTCTTTTTAATGGTGAGAGGTGGTCCAGAAAAACAATGCCTTTCAGATGATCGAGTTCGTGTTGGATACAAACAGCTAAAAGCTCTTCAGCTTCGATGCAGAACTTTTCTCCATTGACATCTTGAGCTTCTATCTCAACTTTTCCGGCACGCTTCACTTTGGCATAAATGTTAGGTACAGACAAACATCCTTCTTCATAAGTTTGTACACCTTCTTTGCTGATAATTTTCGGATTAATGAGACAAAGCGGTTGATCTTTTTCTTCAGAGACATCAATAACGACAACCTGTTTATGAACATTGACCTGAGTTGCTGCTAAACCCACACCCGGAGCATCATACATGGTTTCAAGCATGTCGCTGGTTAGTTTTTTTAATTCATCATCAAAAACGGTCACAGGTTCAGCTATCGTTTTTAATCGTTTGTCCGGTAAGGTCAGTATGTCTAAAATTGCCATAGTTGTTTTGTAAATTTGTATTTTCCAATAATATTGGGACTAATTTGCTAAAGGCAATATTATCAATAAAATCGAGGCTGGATGATGATAAATCCCGCAAATATAAGAAAATAATACAATTTTTTGTGTTCCTGTGGCGTTGAAATTGAGGATTTTTACAAGAAATGCAGTCTGTTTCACATTTTTTAGTTTAACTTGCTGTATAAAATAGCTAAACTAAACACTAATGAAATCAAGGATTTGTCGGAAATGCTTAAAAAATTACATTTACTTTTTATTGCGGTTACATTAATCAGTGTTCAGGCTTTTGCTGAAATTGAGTTAAACCCGGAGCACCCTGATACCTATGTTGTACAGAAAGGCGACACGCTTTGGGATATTTCCGCAATGTTTCTTAAGTCACCTTGGCTGTGGCCGGAAATTTGGCATGCAAATCCACAGGTCGAAAATCCGCATTTGATTTATCCGGGTGATGTTTTGTCTTTGGTTTATCTGGATGGCAAGCCGGCAATTCAATTAACCAGAAATCATCCGACATTAAAACTTTCACCGAAAACTCGAGAAATTTCACACGAGAATGCAATCAAAACCATTCCGCTAAGTGAAATAGAATCGTTCCTGAAGAATTTACGCATTCTTAGTAAGGAAGAGGTTGATTTAGCTCCTTATGTCGTGTCGATGGAAGATGAGCATTTAAGAGGAACTAAGCCTAATCATCTTTATGTCAGAAACCTGAATAACGTCAAACAGGGAGATGTTTTTGCAGTGGTTCGCCCGACTTTGATATATCGGGATGTCCCAACGGATTATCCTTGGGAGTCATCTCCGTATAACGAAAGAAAAACAGAAACGGTAGAGTGGTCAAAAGGAAGTGAATACACCGGAAAAGCAATAATGACCCGTTTCTGGAAAAAGTATATGGACAGAACCTATTGGGAAAATGTTGATATTCTTGGATATGAAGTTGAAGAAATCGGTACAGCCATGGTTGCTAGAGTTGGTACCGGTGACATTACTACTATGAAAGTGAGTAAAAATATACTTGAAATAAAAGAAGGTGACTTGGTTCTTCCATTAGATAATGGAAGTTTCGATGCTTTCTTCCAACCCAAAGCAGGAGCAGCAACAGATAGTAATATCAGAGTGATTGCATTAAATAATGCTGCATATTCCGCAGCAAAAAGACAAATCGTTGCTATTAGCAGAGGTTCAGCCGATGGAATTAATGTTGGTGATGTTTATGATGTGAATCGCCCTGAAAAAGAAATTCGAGACAATGTGATGTTCCCTGAAGATGATGTAAGAACATTATTTAAACCATCAAAATCAAAGGTAACCTTACCAGAAGAGAATGTTGCAAATATTATGATTTTCAGAACCTATGATCATATTTCTTATGGCATGATAATGGGTGGAACTCGCCCCGTTCATATGTATGACTATGTGAGGGTGCCATAGTTATATAATTTTTTTATGGGTTAATACAGAAAAGGGACTTTAAAATGTTAGATTCATACCAAGCCTGGTTATTGTTGACCCGATGCCCGGGCTTGGGAAGTTCTCGTATCCTGAAGTTGATCAATCATTTTGGTAACGCAGAAGCCGTATTTTCTCAAAAAACTCTTCCTACAGAGTTTAAAATCCCTGCAAAATCTCTTGATTGGGTTAAACATCCAGATTTGGAAAGTATTCAACCTGATCTCGAGTGGCTTGAAAAAGAACACAATCACATCATTACAATTGATGATGATTTATATCCGACCTTATTAAAAAAGGCAGAATCTCCTCCCCCTGTATTGTTTGTAACCGGCAAGCCTGAAGTCTTGTTTCAACCACAAATTGCTGTTGTAGGGAGCAGAAATGCCAGTCAAGTTGGTCTGGAAAACACAAGATCGTTTTGCTATGACTTAGCGTCTAAAGGGTTAACCATTACCAGTGGATTGGCAATAGGTGTTGATGGTACCGCTCACAAAGCAGCACTTCAGGCAGGTGGAACTACGATAGCTGTTACCGGAACCGGTCTTGATGTAGTTTATCCTTCACAAAACAGAGAATTAGCGCATGAAATTGCAAAAACAGGCGCACTGGTTTCGGAGTTTCCAATCGGAACAAAACCCCACGCCAAGAATTTTCCGAGAAGAAACAGAATTATTTGCGGATTATCGCTGGGAACACTTGTTATTGAAGCCGGAATTCAAAGTGGAACATTAATCACAGCCAGACAAACTATGGAAATCAATCGACCTGTTATGGCGATTCCGGGTTCGATTCATAACCCTAATGCTAAAGGATGTAATTATTTAATCAAACAAGGAGCAAAATTGGTAGAATCAGCTCCGGAAATTGTTGAAGAACTCACTCCTTTAGCCCATTCTTTATCATTTCAAATCAAAGAAAAACTCGAATTACTTAAAAATAAAACTGTACAAACCGAAAATAAACCTTATATTAATGCAGGCGAAAGTGAAAATAATGAGCTATTAAGCCACATCATGTATGAACCAACGGCGATAGATGACATTATTATCAATAGCGGATTGACAGCTCGGGAAGTTGCATCCACTCTGCTGATATTGGAACTGGAAGATAAAATAAGAGCTTTGCCCGGTGCACAATACATTAGAATTTAAAAACGAAAAGAATAGATAAACTGACTAATAACTCGGAAGATTTTTTTACATTCAACTATGGCGAAAAACCTCTTAATTGTCGAATCACCGGCAAAATCAAAAACAATTGAGAAATATCTAGGCAAGGATTACAAGGTTCTGGCATCTTACGGTCACATTCGAGATTTGCAAGCAAAAACCGGTGCCGTTGATCCGGATAACAATTTTGAAATGAAATATGTTGAGGTTGACCGCAATAAAAAACATATTGACAATATCGTTAGGGAAGCAAAAAAAGCAGACTCCATCTATCTTGCAACCGATTTGGATAGAGAGGGAGAAGCGATATCCTGGCATGTTTCTGAAATTCTGAAAAAGCGAAAAGTTCTGAAAGACAAAAACATCTATCGAATTGTTTTTAGTGAAATCACTAAATCAGCGATTCAAAATGCAGTCGCCCACCCAAGAGAACTATCATTTGATTTGATTGATGCTCAACAAGCGCGTCGAGCCTTGGATTATTTGGTAGGTTTTAATTTATCTCCACTACTTTGGAAAAAAGTCAAACGTGGTTTGTCTGCCGGTCGGGTTCAGTCTCCGGCACTAAGAATGATTGTTAACAGAGAAGAGGAAATTGATGCTTTTGTTGCGCAGGAATACTGGAGTGTTTCGGCATTAATGCAAAAAGGCTCGGAAGATTTTAGTGCAAGCCTGATTCAGTTCAATGGTGATAAACTTAAAAAGTTTGACTTAAACAACCAAAAACAAGTTGAAGACGCTCTTGATAAACTCAAAAAGCAATCAGGAAACAGTTTAACAGTTACCAAGCTGACAGAGAAACAACGAAAAAGAAGAGCAGCACCTCCCTTTATCACTTCAACTTTACAGCAAGAAGCTGCCAGAAAACTGGGGTTTTCGACAAGAAAAACCATGCAAGTGGCTCAACAACTGTATGAAGGATTAGATATTGGTGGTAACACGCAAGGTTTGATAACTTACATGCGTACCGATTCGGTTCAATTGTCTCAGGATGCCTTAAATAGCATTCGCTTTTCGATTGAAAAAAACTTCGGAAAGGAAAATGTGCCTGAAAAACCGAATTATTACAAAGGTAAATCAAAAAATGCACAAGAGGCTCACGAGGCTATCAGACCGGTTGATGCCTTATTAACGCCGGCTCAAATAAAATCGAAAGTCAATAAAGACCAATATGTACTGTATGATTTGATTTGGAAAAGAGCTCTGGCATCTCAAATGGTTGATGCCTTAATTGGAACAGTGTCAGCTGACTTCGAGTTTGGAGATGGTCATGTATTAAGGGCAACTGGTTCCACAATTATTAAGAAAGGTTTTCTGAGTGTTTATGAAGAGGGTAAAGATGATCAGAAAAAAACAGACTCCAACAATTTACCACGACTTGCAGAAGGTGATGTGTGCACTCTAAAAGACATTAGTGGAAAACAACACTTTACCGAACCACCTCCGAGGTATTCGGAAGCAAGCCTGGTAAAAGCGCTTGAAGAGTACGGAATCGGCAGACCATCAACTTATGCTTCCATTATCAGCACATTATTAAACAGGGATTATGTCGAACTGGATAATAAAAGATTCATTCCAACAGACATAGGAAAAGTTGTTGCTCGGTTTTTACAAAGCTACTTTGCAAAATATGTTGATTATGACTTTACGGCAAACCTCGAAGATGCACTGGATGCAGTGTCAAGGGGAGAAACACAATGGATACCTTTATTGAAACAGTTTTGGAGTCCGTTCAAAGAATTAATTGATGAAACTGAAAACTCAGTTAGCCGAGACGAGGCTCAATACAAACGAGAATTAGGTAATGACCCTGTTTCAGGAAAACCGGTCACTGCCAGAGTTGGAAAATATGGCTCCTTTGTGCAAATCGGCACCAAAGACGATGAAGAAAAGCCGCGTTTTGCAGGACTTTTACCCGGACAAAAGCTCGACACCATTACCTTTGAAGAAGCAATGGATTTATTCAAACTACCAAGAACCCTTGGAGAAACTCCGGAAGGTGAAAAGGTCAGCACTAATATTGGTCGTTTTGGACCTTATGTCAGATACAACAACAAATTCGTTTCTATCAAAAAAGATACCTATTCACCTTACGATATCACATTAGAACAGGCACTGGAGTTGATTAAGGAGAAGAAAATTGCAGATGCCAATAAAATTATTAAAACTTTCGATGATGGAATTCAGATTCTAAATGGTCGATGGGGGCCTTATGTCACTGATGGCAGTAAGAATGGCAAAATTCCAAAAGACGTTGAAGCCAATACATTAACACACGAAGAGTGTTTGGAAATATTGGCTAATACACCTGACAAGAAGTCACGAACAACTAAAAAAGCAACGACAAAAAAGAAAACGACCAAGAAAAAAGCCGCAAAGAAAAAGACGGCGAAGAAAAAAGTCAGTAAGAAAACAAGTAAGAAAGTTGCCAAGAAAACCACAAAAAAGAAAGTTGTTAAGAGTTAAAAATGAGCTCGTTCTCTCAACTTGAAAAAGCTAAAGAAGCTTTTGTTTCCGGCGGATTGATAGCTTATCCCACTGAGTCTGTTTTTGGTTTGGGTTGCAATCCATTTAATCAGCAAGCCGTTCTTAAACTTTTAACCTTAAAGCAAAGAGCGGTTGAAAAAGGTTTGATACTGATAGCCTCTCACATCAGACAAATATTACCGCTGATAAAACCGAAACATGCCGATGATTTAGCCAGAGCCTTAAAAACGTGGCCGGGACACAATACCTGGATATTTCCAAAATCATCAAAAGTACCTGAGTGGGTTTCAGGAAGTTTTGAAACCATAGCTGTAAGGGTCAGTAAACATGAAGCCGTCGTACAACTTTGTAATTACTTAAACTCACCTTTAGTCTCAACCTCTGCAAACCTTGCAAATCAACCAGTTTTAAACTCAATTAAGGATATAAAAGATGTATTTGGTGATAAAATACTCTGCTATTTTGATGCTCCTTTAGGAAAAGAGCAGAAACCAAGTACTATCAGAGATGCGAGTACAAACCAAGTCATTCGTTAAAAACCATTGCACCAAACAAGAGGTTGTCAAATTTGGATTTAGAAATAAAAAGCCGGCTTTATTCATTGCTTACAGCTTTGTTAACTCCAATTGTTTTATTGCGTTTGGCAATTCGGGGAATTAAATCACCGGCATACTTTCGTCGTTGGAAGGAGCGGTTCGGTGTTTTTACCAATCCACAGTTTAAAAAGTCCATTCTTATTCATGCGGTTTCGGTTGGAGAAGTGAATGCGGCGATTCCATTAATTCGAGCTTTAATGGAAACCTATAAGGATTACAGTTTTGTCATCACGACAGTGACACCAACCGGGTCTGATCGCGTTCAGCAAATTTTTGGGAATAGTGTTTTTCATCTCTATCTTCCTTATGACTTACCCGGAGCAGTTAAGCGTTTTCTTAGAAAAATAAAACCGGAACTAGCAGTTGTTATGGAAACCGAAATCTGGCCGAATCTTTTCCGCTTCTGTAAAAAAAGAGATATCCCCATCGTTGTTGCGAATGCGCGTTTATCAGAATTATCACTCAAAGGTTATAAATGGGTGCAATCATTGGCAAGAATGGCTGTCAATAACACCAAATTTGTCGCTGCTCAAACCAAAACGGATGCTGATCGTATGATTCGTCTGGGTTGTGACATTGATAAAATTTATGTGGTTGGAAGTTTAAAATTTGACATTATCATTGAAGATGACATCATTCAAAAAGGCAAAACCATTCACGAACACTGTTCCAAAAACAATTTAATCTGGATTGCAGCAAGTACACATCATGAAGATGAGGTGCATGTTCTGGATGCTTATAAAACGCTTAAAAGCAAATATCCACAGTTGTTATTAATCATTGTTCCAAGACATCCTGAGAGGTTTCAAGTCACTGCACAGTTAAGTATCAACAAAGGCTTTGACACACAATTACGAAGCAAGTGCGGTTTGTATGATGAAGAAGCAGAAGTGTTTATTGTCGATACCATGGGAGAAATGCTGGAATTTTATGCGGCATCTGATATTGCTTTTGTCGGTGGTTCGATAGCCAATATTGGTGGACATAATGTACTCGAAGCAGCAGTATTTAAGTTGCCGGTATTAGTCGGCCCCAATACACATAATTTTGCTGAAATAACGCAACTTCTGCATGATTGTGGGGGTTCAAAGTTAGTCACAAATAAAGATGATATTGTTGAAAATATGGAAAAACTCATTGGCAATGCCAATGAGAGAAAAAAAATGGGAGACGCGGCTTACAAACTAGTTCAGGAAAATCGCGGAGCCGTAGCCCTGACGATGGAGCTTGTTGCAAATGCGTTGAAAGATAAACAATTGAACGAAGAGCTGCAGGTAAGAAAGTATGAAAGAATACTTGAAAAAGACAAAGTGCCTCGCGAGGAGAATGTAGCATGAGCATGGTTTTTGTATTAGTGGTACTCAGTTTGATGCTGGCAGGATTTGCTGTTTGGGCTTTTTTCTGGGCTGTTAAAAACAATCAATTTGATGACTTAGACACTCCCGCTTACTCCATATTGGATGACGAAGACGAAAAAAAAGAGGAACAAGAAAAAAAGGAAAGTAATTAATGGATTTACTCACACCCTTTTTAATCGGTCTTTTCTCCAGCATCCATTGTCTTGCTATGTGTGGAGGTCTTTGCGGAGTCTTTTGCAGAAACGGTATAAAAATTCAATCCGTACTTTTGATAAATTTCGGCAGAATTATAACTTATTCCATTTTAGGAATGTTGGTGGCAGGAATTATTCAGGGACTGGTTTTAAGGATAAAAATTGCAGAAATAGGCTTTTGGATTCGATTGGTTCTGGGATTGGTTTTAATTTACCTTGGCATCAGAATCATGCTAAAAAAGTCAGGCTTGCACAGCTTCATTGAAAACAATTTCCTTTGGAAAAAAGCCAAAAACACACTTCATCTCATTTCACAAAAAAACGAAAGCTTCACCCAGGTTTTCAAAGGAATGCTTTGGGGATTGATTCCTTGTGGATTGTTATATGGTGTTTTAATCGCCGCCGCCGCGACACAAAATTTCTGGCAAGGAGGTTTGTTCATGTTTGTTTTTGGGTTGGGAACGATTCCATCCATGCTTGCAGCCTCGGGGTTGATGAAAACCTGGCAAAACAAACTTCAAAACAACTATGTCAGAATAGGTGCCGGGTTATTTATTGTAATTGTTGGGGTTTGGAGCATTGCATCGCCCTGGATAAGCCACAAGTTCATTCCTGAACATTCTGTTTTTACATCAATTGCCGCATTTCTGGATAGTTGTACACCCTGATGGATTTGGTTAACTTTGGGTTCTTTGCCTGAGAGCCTCAAACAACGTGATTCCGGTTGCCACTGAGATATTGAGGCTTTGCACCGTTCCAGACATGGGAATATGCACTAAAAAATCACAATGCTTTTTCACCAAAGGGCGAATTCCTTTGCCTTCATTACCCATGACCAATGCCAAAGCACCGGTCAAATCGCTTTGATAAATGCTTTTCGAGTCCGCATCACAATCAGTACCGGCAACCCAAATGCCATTATTTTTTAGAATTTCCAAAGCAGAAACTATGTTAGTGACTTGATAAATTCGCAGAGTTTCAGCAGCTCCGGCGGCGGTTTTTCTCGCAGTTGCGGTTAATCCTGCGGCTTTATGTTTGGGAAAAATTACCAAATCCACACCGGCAGCATCTGCACTGCGCAGACATGCTCCAACATTTTCGGATCTTCAATATTATCCAAAAAACAAGAATCAATGGTGCTTCATATTGGGAATGTCCCTTTAAATCTGACTCATTCGCAAACGGGAAACCTTGATTAAAGCGATCACTCCCTGATGTCTGTCCTTGCATTGACTGTTGAGTTTATTGACTGATTCTTTCGTCAGTTTTAAACCCAGATCACGTGCTAAAGAAATAATTTTTTGCAAGCGCGGATTGTTGCTGTTTCCAGCAACCATAATATGTATGATATTTTCCGGAGACTGTTCTAAAACACTCTCCATGCATGGATACCAAAGACCCATTCTGTTTGATTCTTATTCATGCGCGAATTATACCCCAAGCATTGTGTGATTAAATATTTTCAATAAAAAAACGAATAAACATAAAAAAAATTCAAGTAAAATGTATTTAATTGGCTGTACACAAAAAAATGCAAAGCAAACAGAAAAATATTTGATGAACTCAAGAAGTTGGGATAAGCCGACATGCGCCATTATTGGTTTGTGTGCAAGATACAGTGGATGCCTGTCATCTCTATACCAAATATCAAATGAAGAATGGACAACCTCTGTATTTTGGCGGAATTAAAATCAACAAGTCCTTTGTTAGTTATTATTTGATGCCAATTTATGTAAACCCTGAATTGCTCAAAGATATTGATGCGAAATTGAAAAAGCACCTTAAGGGAAAGTCCTGCTTCAATTTCAAACAACTAGATGACGATGTACTGACTCAACTACAAGAGTTGACTGATAAGGGTCTGCAAGACTATCATCGACAAGGATATTTAGAATAAAACACAGACTAAATTATGGCAAAATTTATACCACTTCCTCACAAAATCAACTATTCCGAAGAAGAAATGTTGAAATATTCTGAGGAGTTTAATCAGTTACTGCAAAAACGCCGAACGGTGAGAGATTATTCAAATAAACCAGTGGCAAAAGAGGTCATAGAAAACTGTATCAAAGCCGCAGGTTCAGCACCCAGCGGAGCCAATATGCAACCCTGGCATTTTGTCGCAATCAGCAATGCCGAAATCAAATCCAAAATTCGCCAAGCGGCTGAAAAAGAAGAACAGGAGTTTTATGAGCGCCGCGCCAGCGAAGAATGGTTAAAAGCACTCGAACCTCTGGGAACAGACACCAACAAACCATTTCTGGAAACTGCTCCCTGGCTGATTGCCGTGTTTCTGGAACGCTATGGACTGGGTGAAAACGGCAACCGAATCAAACATTATTACACGCCCGAATCCGTCGGGTTAGCCTGTGGAATGCTAATTACAGCTTTGCACAATTGCGGACTGGCAACTTTAACGCATACACCAAGCCCCATGGGATTTCTCAAGGAAATTCTCAACCGCCCGGATAACGAAAGACCTTATCTGTTGACGGTCTGCGGCCATCCAGTTGAAGATGCCAAAGTGCCCGATATTCACCGAAAACCTTTGGAGGGTATTGTTACGTTTTTTGAGTGAAACACCAACCTGCGATAAATTTGAAGCTCAACAATAACTCGCTACGCTCAAAAAGTTTCTGGAAAACTTTTTCACGCAAGCCCTCATGGATGAGGGTATCAGGACAATACGAATAAACACTTGTTTCGCTTTCATCAAAATTTACTCCGTTCCTCAGTGGTGTAAAAAGGATTTTAAAAAGAACTCTGTCATATTGAGCGAAAAATGGAATGAGCCCTGAAAAAATATATTTACAATAGTTTTTTTATTAATCTCATACTAGAATAAATACAAACCCTAACTACACTTTCAAAATTTAACTCATAAGCCTAGCCAGGAAGCCGAGCATATATTCTTCTAAAACTTGTGATGTATGTGTGTTTTTATACCCTGATATATGCAATAGAGTGCATTTTCATGATGTTGTGCACATGCATAGAGTAACTTAATCAACCAAGAAAAACTGACGGCAACCGAAACTCTTTTACGATTAGCATTTACTTTTGGCTACATTTATATGAATTTTGGCTACATCTGTTTTGGGTGTTTTTGTTATAATTTTACAATATCAAAATTAAACAAGAAAAAAGATGAAAGTATTTGTAACAGGAGCTTCGGGATTTGTAGGCTCTGTTATAGTAAAGGAGTTACTTGGTGCAGGACACCAGGTAATTGGTTTGCCTGTTTGTGAAAAATCGGCGAACGTAATCAGCCAAATAGGTGCAGAAGTATTAAAAGGAGACCTTGAAGATTTGGAAATATTAAGACAAGGTTCTAAAAATGCTGATGGTGTTATTCATGCAGGTTTTTTCCACGACTTTACTCAATTTGCAAAAGCAGTAGAAATAGACAAGAACGCAATAAATGCAATGGGCGAAGTTTTAATTGGAACCAACAAACCAATTGTAGTAACAGCAGGAATTTTGGGCTTTCACTTATCAATGGAAAAGTTACGGAAGAAAGTAAATCATCAGGTATTCCGCGTTCTTCAGAAACAACTGCTTTGGTGCTTGCAGAAAAAAGGTGTAAATGCTTCTGTGGTTCGTTTGTCCCTTAATTGTTCACGATAAAGGTGACAAAGGTTTTATCACGTTTATCATTGAGCAGGCACGCAAAATGGTGTTTCGGCTTATCCCGAAAATCTGGTCTGCGGTTCATCGTTTGATGCAGCAAAAATTTTTCGTTTAGCCCTAGAAAAATCGGCAAAAGGAGCATTGTACAATGCAGTAGGAGACACAGGAGTTAAAATAAAAGTATTGCAGAAGTGATTGGCGAAAAACTAAATTTACCAGTTGTTTCGTTATCCACAGATGAAATCGAAAAACATTTTGAATGGATGAGCCGTTTTATTTCAATTGACAGCCCTGCATCAAACTTAATAACACAAGAACAACTAAGTTGGAAACCAACGCATATTGATTTGTTGGAAGATATGCGTAAAAATTATTTTTTAATCAATAAAAAAACAGAAAATGAGTATAAAAAATAAAATAGCATTAGTAACAGGCGGAAGTCGTGGATTAGGCAGAAATATGGCGCTCTCAATTGCTAAAAAAGGTCTTGATATTGTTCTGACCTACAACAACAATAAAGAAAAAAGCCAATGAAGTAATTAAAGAAATTGAAAGCTTAGGACAAAAAGCCATTGCCATTCAATTGAATGTTGCTAGATTTTGAAAAATTCAAAGAGTTTTTTGATGATGTTCAGCATTCAATTCAATCTCAATTTGGAGCTGATAAAATTGATTACCTCATAAACAACGCAGGAATTGGTTCATACTTCTTTTTTCGGAAACAACTGAAGAACAATTGGATACGCTTTATAATATTCAATTTAAAAGGAACCTATTTATTAACACAAAATGCGTTGAAAATATTAAACAACGGAAGCGGCATTATTAATGTTTCTACCGGTCTTACACGGTTTTGTTTGAATGGATTTCGGCATATGCTTCAATGAAAGGAGCCATTGAAATTATGACAAAATACCAAGCCAAAGAGTTAGGCGAAAGGCAAATCAGAGCCAATGTAATTGCGCCCGGAGCTATTGAAACAGATTTTGGTGGTGGAGTTGTAAGAGATAACAAAGATATATGAACAAATTTATAGCATCCAATACGGCATTAGGACGAGTTGGACTTCCTGACGATATTGGGAGCGTGGTTGCTTTTCTTGCACCGAAGATGCATATTGGGGTAAATGGGCAGCGCATTGAAATTTCGGGCGGACAATCTTTATAATTAAAATTATCTTTGCAAGATGGCAAATCAAAAAACTCATTCGTATAAAAACAATCAGTGAATTTCATCAGTTGAATGGTTTGCCAAACCCGGAACATCCGCTTATCAGTATTGTGGATTATGCAAAATTGCATCGCACGACAAACGAAGATTCAACAACCTTGTTTTTTGGTTATTACATCATTTCATTAAAAGCGTGGTGTGAGTAAGATGTTTTACGGACAACAGCAATACGATTTTGATGAAGGGGTTTTATATTTTATAGCTCCAAATCAGATATTAAGAACAAACAGCAGTCCGAATGAGAATCGTTCGGGTTGGCTGTTACTGGTACATCCCGATTTTTTGTGGAACACGTCATTGGCAACAAAAATTAAGAAATACGAATACTTTGATTATTCGGTCAATGAAGCCCTTTTTCTTTCCGAAAAAGAAGAAGATGTTTTAAATAATATTGTTCAAAATATCAAACAGGAATACCATAGTAACATTGATAAATTCAGTCATAATATTATCATTTCACAAATTGAAACCTTGCTAAATTATTCCGAGCGGTTTTATCAACGCCAATTCATTACCCGCAATTTCAAATCACGAAATTCTTCACCGATTAGTAAATACTGCTGACTATCAATCAGGAAGAATTAATAATCAAAGGTTTGCCCAAAGTACAAGATATTGCCGACTCGTTACATATATCACCAAAGTATTTAAGTGGATTGTTAAAAATGTTGACGGGACAAAGTACACAGCAACACATTCACAATAAACTGATTGAAGTGGCTAAAGAAAACTATCTACAAATAAATCTTTCTGTGAGCGAGATTGCTTAAGATTTAGGTTTTGAACACTCACAATCATTCAGTAAACTATTTAAAACAAAAACAAAACTTTCTCCTTTAGAGTTCAGACGATCATTTAATTGGGGTAGTCTTTTCTTTCTTTTTTTATTTTTTATTCTTTGCAAAGCGGGAAATAACTAATAACAACGAAAGACAAAACGCCAGAGCATAGCAATGTGTATAGACAATAGCTGTTAGAGTGCCAAATCGAAAGTTATTACTTTTAATATATCTGTACTTAGCTGAAAAGTAAGTGCATAAAACCCGCAACTTTTCATACACGTATCCGCTAATAAAACAACACACCTCTGTATCTCAAGAGGAAAGCTTGGGTTGTGTTTTATAGGAAAACACGGAATATTTATAGAAGCTGAAATAAGTTCTGAACTGCAATTGTTTTTCATAGATATTTATGACTTCCGTGTGTTTCACACTTAGCTCGGTATGACGGAGTTTCGGTTTACATCCTCCTTTACTCTCACCGAGATATTTATGTTTGAGCGAAGCGAGTTCAAATACCTCGCCAAATTTGAGAAAAAATATCGAGGGAAACCGTAAGCTGAGAGTTTGGGCGTATTTTACGAGCAAAAAAATGAATAAAGGTCATGTTGGGTGGCAACAAAGTAACAAGAAATCACGGACACTAGTGCGTTGCTCCTCAGAATGACAGAGTTTTTTATTACTGATTTACAATTACTAATTATTAATTACCCATTACTCATTACTAATTGATTTATCACATAATGTGCAGCTGTGATTCCAAACAGACTAATCACTGTCATATCAGTTCCAAAGCCGTTGTTGCAGTCAAGTTTGAGGCTGGTTTTTGGTTGGTTTTCGGGGAATCCACACCATGGCATTTTGACCGATTCAGGCGAGAAGACACTCATGATTTTGAATTTTTTACCGGCATGTTTGGGGAAACCGTAATCTTTACGAAGAGTGGCTCGAAGTTTACTCAGCAATTTATCTCCATGAGTTAACCCTAAGTCACAAACCTGTATTCCTGAAATCTGAGTTTTGCCACCGGCTCCGCCAACGGTGATGATATTGATGTTTTTCTCTTTGCATAAAGAAATCAACAAAGCCTTGTGTTTCAGGCTATCAATCGCATCAATAACGAAATCATAGTGTGTCTCAAGAAGTTTTTCGGCGGTGGATTGCATAAAGAAAGCGGGTTTTTGATGAACTTTACAATCAGGGTTGATGCTTTGGATACGATTAGCCATCGCTAAGATTTTTTCCTGTCCGATGGTTTCGGTGATGGCATGAATCTGACGGTTGATATTGGTCACGCAAACATCGTCAGCGTCAATTAAAGTAATTTCACCAACACCACTTCGTGCAAGTGCTTCCACAGCCCAGGAACCGACTCCGCCAACTCCGATGACACAGACATGTGCATTTTGTAAGCGTGTAAAACCGTCTTTTCCATGCAGGCGTTCGACACCACCAAACCTTTGTTTCTTTTGTTCATTCATGATGCAGATTTTAACTGAAAAAACGTCTGTGTCACTTCCGTTGTTTCATCTTCTACCTGTTGCAAGGTTTTTCCTTTTAATTCAGCATAACATTGAGCGATTTTTAATAAATTGACAGGAAGATTGCGCAATTTAAAGTCCGGATAAAGATTTTGATCGGGCGCATCGGTTTCCAGCATGATGCTTTCTGAAGGGCAAAACTTCACTAGTTCATGAATTTTCGTCGCCTTTGGATTACACAGAACTCCGCCAAAACTGAATTTGATACCGTGTTCCAAAAGTTTTTTGGTTTGTTCAATACTACCGTTATAACTGTGAATCATGGCATTGTAATAATCTGCGTTTTTTAAGCTGCTATAAACGGCATCCACAGCATTTCGTGCATGAAGAATCAAGGGCAGATTATATTTTTTCGCCAGTTCAATCTGTGCATCGAAATAATATTGCTGTAAGTCTTGTTCCAAGTCCTTTACGAAATAATCCAGACCGCATTCACCAACGGCATAACAATCGTTTGTTTGCAACCAGTCATCCAGTCTTTGTATGTCTGATTTTTGGTGCTGATTCAAAAAATACGGATGCAAGCCATAAGCAGGGATAATAGCTTTGTTTTCTTCTGAAAGTTTTTTTAGCTTTTCAAAACCATTCACACCAACTGCCGGAACAATGAACTTCTGCACACCGGCATCCTGCGCTTGTTTGATGAGTGCCTCACGATCGTCATCAAAGCGGGAGTCGTCCAGATGAATATGTGCATCAATCACAATTTGTTACAGCAATGGCGTATGAAAGACTTTTTGATTGAGATTGTGAACCGGTAGATAGTGGTCAATCAGCAAGATGGCGAATAGAATCATCAAATACCAGATGGAATATTTAAACACTTTCCACGGTAACATTGGGTCTTTGGAGGTTCTCATTTGCAGGACCAATTGCAAAAATCTCCCACCCAGAACCACTGCGCCAATCAGATAAACCCAACCGGACATGCCGACAAGATAAGGAAAAATAGTCACAATTATCAATAAAATAGTGTAAAGAATGATGTGCAACAATGTGTGTTGAATTCCATGAGTTACCGGTAGCATGGGTATTTTGGCTTTGGCATAATCATCCACCCTGTGCACAGCCAGAGCCCAGAAATGCGGTGGTGTCCAGGTAAAGATAATAGCAAAAAGCAACAAAGCATCACCGGTGAGATTTCCGGTGATTGCCGTCCAGCCTAGCACCGGAGGGGCGGCTCCGGCGGCTCCTCCAATCACAATATTTTGTGGAGTGATTCTTTTTAGGAAAAATGTATAAATAAAAGCATATCCGATTAACGAGAAAAACGTCAGAACCGCTGTCAGTACGTTGATTTTCAGAACCAAAACCGTCATGGAAATCAAACATAAGAGTAAGGCAAAAATAATCACTTGCCAGTCTTTGAGTTCTCCTTGAGGAAGCGGTCGATGCTGCGTTCGTAACATAATTGCATCAATTTTTTGATCTGCCCAATGGTTAATGGCAGCAGCCGAACTGGCCGCAAAACCAATGCCAATAAGTCCATAAATCATCGTCACTACAGGCGGTAAGCCTTTATCAACCGATAAAAGCATTCCTACAAAAGCGGTAAACACAATCAACAAAACCACTTTAGGTTTTGTCAATTCCAGAAATTGACTGAATTTAGAACTACTCATCAGGACTTGCGGGTTTTATAAAGCAAAGCAACCAGAGATAACAGCAACAAAGCAGCAACACCGTTATGTGCTGTCGCTACCGCTAATGGTAAGCTAAAGGTCACGTTGACAATCCCTAGAGCGATTTGTAACAACAACAATCCTGCAACTGTAACACCTAATGGCATGAGCTCACGGTTTTTCATTAAACGCGTGGTTAACCATGCCAGATACAAAGTCACCACCACAAAACCCAAACGGTGAGCCATTTGAATCGCAACCCGACTTGGAGCATCAAGCACACCAAATTCATAGTTCACACCCAAACCACGCCACATCACAAAGGCTTCGGAAAAATTCATGTCCGGCCATAATTGGCCATTACAAAGCGGAAAACCAACACAAGATAATGCGGCATAATTGGAACTGGTCCAGCCACCGAGCATGATTTGTAAAATAACTAAGAACAAGGCCAAACCAACCATCCATTGTTTCACATGACCGGCATAACGGTAAGGCTGTATTTTTTGAGAAGACGATAAAGCTAACCAGAATAGAAGCGACAAAGTCAACATGCCACCCATTAAATGACCCATGACTATAATCGGCTTCAGTTGCAATGTGACTGTCCACATTCCTAATGCCGCTTGAAAAACTATAACAAAACCCAAAACCAAAGGCAGCGAATACGACATTTCCCGTCTTTTTGAAAACGCCCAAAGGAATAAAGCTAAAACAACAAGCCCCAATGTTCCGGCAAAATAGCGATGAACCATTTCTTTCCATGCTTTATGAGGTTCGACGGCTCTTTCAGGAAACGCATCATTAGCTTTTGTAATTTCATGAGTCTCTGTTGGCCAGTCCAAATGCCCGTAACAACCCGGCCAGTCAGGACAACCCAATCCGGCATCAGAAAGGCGAACAAAAGCTCCCAGAACCACGACAAATAATGCCAAAGCCACGCCAAACCATGCCAGTTTTGAATAATTTTTCATGTTATTGAAGATTTTCGATATAATCAAACTCAAAGGACGTACGATTTTACTGCATTCAACTTTATTTTTCTTTGCATTCAGGTATTTTATGTGTGAATTATTTGCATTATCCGCATCATCAGCAACAGAAGTCAGCTTCTCCCTGAATGAATTTTCCAAACACGGAGGATTAACCAATCATCACAGACATGGCTGGGGAATTGCCTATTACCAGCAAAATGCGGCCAATATCATCAAGGAAGCCGGACAGGCAAGTGACAGTCCCTATATGGAGTTTGTAAAGAATTATCGGATAAAAAGCAAAAATATCATGTCACATATTCGCTATGCCACGCAAGGTGATGTCAGTTTCAGAAACACTCAACCGTTCTCCCGTGAACTTGCCGGACAACAACATGTTTTTATTCATAACGGCAACATTAAAGGCATTGTAAATAATCCCAATTATCACAATCCACATTTCCAACCAATGGGCGATACCGATTCCGAAACGGCATTTTGTTATTTAATGTTTCAAATGTCAGAGTTATGGAAACGTAAGAATAACCCGGAATTATCAGAACGCTTTGAAGTATTTAATCAATTCGCTAATGAAATGAAAACTATGGGACTAGCAAATTTTATTTATAGCGACAGCGAATACATTTATTTATTCAGCCATATTCGGGAAGTCAAAGACGATAAAGGCAATGATGTGGTCTTACCAGGACTTTATGTTTTATTACGTCAATGTGACATTGGTATTTTTGATACCGAAATTAAGGGTCTGAAAATGCCAGAATCTCAATCCTTAAATGTAGCTTTGGCATCCAGTGTGCCATTGAATAACGAAAACTGGGTGGCTTTGGAATCCGGTCAATCCATGGTTTTTAAAAATGGTGAAATTGTTTTAGGAGCATAGATTATGAAAAAAAGATTACTAATTGTTTTATCCATAGTTTCAACAAATATTCTGGCTCAAAATGCAGCTAGCAAAGAAGTTCTGTTGGATAATGAATCTGTCCAAATGCTACGCTTAACTTATCCGGTCGGAACAGAATCCGGTTTTCACACTCATATTGCACCTTTCCGAACTGTTTATGTGGTTCAGGGAGGAAAACTGGAATTGATTCCCGAAGGTCAAACCAACGGCAAAGTGATCGAAGCAAAAACCGGCACAGCGATGTATTTACCGGCAGCCACACACAACATTCGTAACGCCGGAGAAACTGATATTGTACTGATTGAAACGGAGTTGAAGGAATAATATGAAATGACGAGTTATTCAGCAATAAACTCTGTCATACCTGCGAAGGCAGGTATCTCATTGGTGATTTTGGAATTGTCATTCTAAGCGAGTGAAACGAGGAGAAGAATCTATTAACTATCAGCTAGAATTTAACCATAAACATTTCGACGATGCCCTGCTCTGACGACAAGGATAATTTGAATGTCATCTTTTATTTCTGAAATGACTCTATAATCTCCAACTCTGTAGCGCCATAACTTCCTGAACTTTCCTTTCAGCTCTTTGCCTTTGGAACGAGAATCAATATTATTCTGTTCCATCTCTTCCAGAAAATCTAAAATCTTTGCTGATGCCACATGTCCAAGTTTTGCGATTTCTTTCAGAGCTTTTTCAGCTATTATGATTTTCATTCAGAATTTTTCGGGCTTCTTCAAGAGTAAAAGTTTTGCTTTTACCGAGTTCAACCTCTTCGGCTCTGGACTCAGCAAGATAAATGCCTTCGACTTCTTCTATATACCTCGATAAAGCTTCTTTCACATAATAAGACTTTGTTCTCCCCGTTTCTTTAGATAGTCTGTTAAGACGAGTTTCTAAATCCTCATCAATTCTTACGTTTATCATTTGTTTGAGTATAATTGTATTGTAAGTATCTAATGTATTACAAAGAACACATAAAATCAAGATATCTTAGTGCTCTGATTAAAAGAGCAATGTGGAACACAAAGTTTTGCAAAGATAATCATGTCATTCTGAACGAGTGAAATGAGCCGAAGAATCTATTAACTTATCAGATAGCATAAAATTTTCATTGACAACTAATATTTAAGTAAATAACATTGGACTGTGCCACTTGCAGCTTGACCAGTTGAACCGCTAGCAAACAGTTGACCATCCTGCGAGTGTTACATAAATTTTTTAAATATAGGAGATATAATTTATGACAACACAACACAACACAACACAACACAAGTGACTTTCTAGCTGTAAAGAAGTTCCATTTTTTCAGTTTTATAGCATTTCTATTGTTATTCTCAATATCAACCTCACAAGCTATTTGTGTTAACGACCCACAAAGCACTCAACCGATTGATTCAGATAATGCCTTATTAGCTAACTCAAGTCTTTCAGCAGACTCAGAGAAAGAAGATGAGTCCTTAAGTTGCACTTTACCAACCGTTACAGTTATCGGGTACATGATTAAAAATCCTTGGCAACCTTTTAGTTTCTTTTTAAGCTGGGTGTTAGATACTCATGTTAGTGGTGGTACTAATACCGGTGTACAAATCCCACAGAACTTTGGGTGTAGCAATGGTGATCGAGATGGGAGAATAGCTGAAGCAAATGCTTTATTTACAGCAGAAAGGCTTATGGTGAAAGCTATATCACAAGCAGCTTATTCTACATGGATAGCTTTTTATGGTGAAAACGATTACACGATTAATTGGCCTGATGGTACAACTGGCACTTATCCAGTTTCTGGACCTGAAATACACTCAAACCCTATTTTGGCAGAAAGTAGCTGTGGATAAACCTATTGGTTCCAAAATGAAAAAACTAATAATAATTTCAATTGTTATAGTTTCTACCCTTCTTTATAGCATTTATATAAGGAAGGGTAGAGATATTGACTTTGAAGACCCGAATAACAAGATTCCAAACCAAGAAACTAAAAAGAGCATTTCAAAACCTTTGTCTTCAGAAATTGAAATTGATACACAAGGAGAAACCCATAATAATTTCAGAATTGATTTAGAAATACAAAAACTTAATACAAAACTAAATTATCATGGTGTTTGTGGTTTTGATGCTAGCTCATTTTTTAACAAATTCGAGTATCTTAAAGAAGACTTATCTCTAAAACAAATTAAAATTAAGGAGAATATGATTGACAGGTGTAATCAATGGTTTAATTATTTAGATTCACTATCAATCGATGAGCGAAATGTTTATAAAAAAAATATAGAAGATTTCAAAAAGACAAATCTATATTTTGATGGAATTGATAGATATGATGAGGCCAAAATTAAAACAGCAAAACAAATTCTTGATGTCGATGGAGATGGAACAATATTAACATATGATGCTATCAACTACTTGTTGTTTAACGATAGGAATTTGAGATCTGAATTAGCAAAAAAGATAAGGACAAAAGATCATGGATATATTAAAAATGCTGGAAAAGATATTGCAATGCAATATCTGTGTGAAACTGATCCGCCTGCATGTTTACCTGATGCAATAGATATGATGTACTTGTGCCTATCAGATGAGTCTTATTGTGGCTTATCTTACAGTCAGTACTTGTCATCAACAAGAACACCTGGGCAGTACAATGATATCTTATCGATGACTGCAATACTGAGAAAGCTAATTGCCGATGGTTATTTTAGTGAAGAACTTGATTGAATTAGTGAACTTACAGCAATAATCTTAACAAACAAGGATAGCAGAACAACTGTTCTGTTATCCTTCATTCTTCCTTGCTCTGAGCAACAATCCCAAGTCATCCATTACATCATCGGGTTTGAAGTCTTTTGCATAGGCCATCATTAAAAAACCTTCGGGTGCGAGTATGTATAGCCCATTTCCGTCAGCAAATGATTGTTTGGATAATTCGGCAAGGGTTTTAGCTAATTCTCCATCGGCTGGATAATTGGCTTTCTCAATGGTTGAAAATTCTTCAGGAAAGGTGATTTCATCAGTTTCCGGAGTTAATATCAGAAGTTTAATGCGTTTCATTTTATGACCTTTTGTGAGGCGAATGGTGTAAATGGTTTTAAGCATTTCCATGCATTCTTTTTCACAACTACCGTTATGGTTGTAAACCAAAGTCCAGTATTCTTCAAAATCTTTTAAGAATTCATCCGATGTGATTTTGACAGGTGGTTTTATCAGAGCGCCTTTGTTTTTGAAAGATTCAGGATGAAACTCAACCAAGCTGGAGTTAAGTACAATTGCCACAATCACCGGTGTAAAAAATAACACCGCAATTAACAGTAAAGTCAGTTTATTCTTGGTATTTGGTTTCATACTCAATCAGAAAAATTAAAGACGAGAATTCTACCACAATCGCACTTCAACAATCATAGATTTATGCCAGCTAACTCATGGCTAGTAAAAATAACTAACTTATTACGAGCCAGTTTGTTAAAATACTGATTTTTGCATGTTTTACTAATGATGAAGAAACCAGACTTATCGGTTGTTGTTCCGGTTTTTAACGAGCGGGATAATATTGTTCCGTTAATTGATGAGATTGTTGAGGCTTTGGACAGTCGTCTAGAGTTTGAAATTATCTATGTCAATGATGGCAGCACCGATGATTCGTTGGATGTTCTGATTGAAAAACAACAATCATGTCCTCAGTTGAGAATTATCAAACATGCAAAAAGTTGCGGGCAAAGCACGGCGGTTCGAACCGGTGTCAAACATGCTACAGCCGATTGGGTTGCAACTTTGGATGGCGACGGACAAAATGTTCCTGCGGACATTCCTAACCTTTACGAAAAAGCTATGAGCTCAAAAACTGAAGATAAAATTTGGTTGATTGCGGGTTGGCGAAAAAAACGTAAGGATTCATGGCTGAAAAGAGTTTCTTCCAAATGGGCCAATGGTATTCGCCAATGGATGTTGAAAGATAAAACTCCGGATACCGGTTGTGGTTTGAAAGTGTTTCGCCGCGATGTGTTTTTAGATTTTCCTTACTTTAATCATATGCATCGCTATCTCCCGGCATTGTGCCAACGAGCCGGCGGCAATGTAGAAAATGTTGAAGTTCAACATCGCCCTCGTGAAAGAGGTGTGAGTAAATACGGTTTTCACAATCGCTTATGGGTTGGGATTGTTGATTTATTCGGTGTCAGTTGGTTGATTCGCCGGAGTAAACATCCGCAAATTTCAGAACACAACTCTGAAAACCAAGCAGAAAATAAATGACAACTCAGTTTTGGTTGATAGTTGGCTTTATTGGTCAAGGATTGTTCTCTGCCCGATTTGTAATTCAATGGCTGGCAACAGAAAAAAATCGCAAAAGTGTAGTGCCATTAGCTTTTTGGTACTTTTCAATTGCAGGAAGTCTGACTTTGCTGGCTTATGCGTTATTTCGTAAAGATCCGGTTTTTGTTTTAGGACAAACATTTGGGGTTTTTATTTATCTACGAAACTTGTATTTCATAAAACCGGAAGTTGTTAAAAAACTCATTGCAGCCATTTCATTGGTTGTGGTTGCAATACTATCGTATTTATTTACATCTGGATACGTGAGCCCTGAACAAATCAAGGAGTTACGGAGCAATAACACCACCAAAGACACCATTTGGCAAGTGATTGGATTTGTCGGGCAGATCATGTTTTCCATGCGATTCATTTTGCAATGGCTGGCATCAGAAAAGCAAAAACAAAGCGTGATGCCGGTTTCTTTCTGGTATTTCAGTATGATCGGAAGCGTGACCTTGCTTTCTTATGCAATCTACCAAAAAGACCCCGTTTTTATTTTGGGTCAGAGCTTTGGCATGATTGTTTATCTTAGAAATCTCTTTTTTATTTTTAAATCCAAATAAAAAGGCGACTGAAAAGCCGCCTTTAATAAATCATTATTGAGTGATTTAATTCAACTCAAAAGAAACCTTCATAATGACACGATACTGGTCTATTTGACCGTCTTTAACTGTGACTTTCTGGCTTTCAACCCAAGCACCACGAACATTTTGTAATGTTTTTGAGGCTCTTTCGATGCCATTTTTCATCGCTTTTTCAAAACTTTTAGATGAAGAAGCACTAATTTCTGTGATTTTTACAACGCTCATATTTTTCCCCTTATGATTTTAAAACAAATGTGATTTTCAAATTAACGCGATATTCAGTAATTTCACCATCTTCGACAAGCACTTTCTGTGACTCAACCCAAGCACCTGAAATACCTTGTATGGTTTTTGAAGCTCTTGCAATTCCTTGTTCGATGGCATCCTCAAAACTTTTCTCTGAAGATGCGATGATTTCTGTGACTTTAGCTATACTCATAGGTTTTCCCCTTTGTTTTAGTTCCCAGCTAGCATACAACGATAAGTGATAAATTTCTAGTAAACTTTTGTAACTTTATTTTCAAGATTGAAGAATTTTTTGAGCGGGTTTACATTTGTTTACATTTGTTTGAAATGTTGTGTTAGTATTTCTTAAGTTCACTTCAATAAACGAGAGAGAGATGAAAATAATAAAAACAACCATTCTGTCTGCGTTTGTTCTTGCTAGCCTCAACAGCAATGCAGAAAGAACAGTCGTAGATGTTCAAGCAAAGGAAAACCATCAACAAAAAGTTCTTGAAACTGTAAATCAAGCCAAACAAATGTACTCAAGTTGCAAAAGTCTTGGTTCAAATGAGGAAGTTAACTCCAACTGTGAAGAGAAATCTTTTCCTGTTAGAGCACAACTGACGTCATCTATTGATTTGCCTGAAGCTATCACAGAGGATGACTTTTTTAATTTTCCACAGAACAAAGTAGAATTGGGGAAATTTCTATTCTTTGATAAAATTCTCAGCGGCAATATGAATATCTCCTGTGCGTCCTGTCATCATCCAATGGCAGGAACCGGTGATGGATTGGCATTACCTGTAGGCGAAGGTGGAAACGGATTAGGAATTACCAGAGATACCGGATATATGGAAGATGCCGTTCATGAAAGAGTACCCAGAAATGCTCCGCATATTTTTAATTTGGGTGCGAAACACTTTGATGTGATGTTTCATGATGGACGAGTGATGGAGGATGCATCACAACCAAGTGGTTTTATTTCTCCGGCAGGAGATGATTTACCAATGGGTTTAGACAATGCATTAGCTGTTCAGGCGATGTTCCCGGTGACTTCAGCAACCGAAATGGCAGGACAAGAAGGAGAAAACCCTGTGGCGAGTGCAACAGCTGTTGGTAACCTTGCCGGTACGGGTGGAGTCTGGGAAATATTAGCCGGAAGAATAAAAGGAATCGATGAATATGTTGATATGTTCAAAGATGTTTATGCAGATGTGAACTCAAAAGAAGATATCACAATGGTGCATATTGCCAATGCAATAGGAGCTTTTGAAGGTGCTGTCTGGAGAGCTTTCAACTCACCATTTGATCAATATTTAAATGGCGACGAAGGAGCTATGAGTCCGAATCAGATTGAAGGAATGAATTTGTTTTTTGGAGAAGCGGGCTGTTCAAGCTGTCATGGCGGAAAGTTCCTTACCGACAATAGCTTCCAATCAATTGGAATGCCACAGATTGGCCCCGGGAAAGGCGACAACCTCCCTGGCTTTAACGATGGTTTGGATGATTTTGGACGCGAAAGAGAAACCGGAAGCTCAGAAGACAGGTATCGTTTCAGAGTTCCGACCGCAAGAAATGCTTTGCTAACAGGTCCTTGGGGGCATGCAGGAGCATATAATGATTTGCGTCAGGCCGTTGTTCATCACTTAAACCCGCAAGAGGCTTTGAACAATTACGATGAGACTCAAAACATTATGCCTTATCGCAGAGATTTAAGTTCTCTTGATTATGCAGTTATGAATGATGAATACTCTAGGAATGCGTTGCTATCCAATCTGGATATTGAAAACGTCAATCTGTCAGAACAACAAATTGACCGTATTATGGACTTTTTGGATGCAGCTACCGATCGTAACAGCATTGATTTAAGAAATAATTTTCCGATGACTGTTCCAAGCGGACTGCCGGTATTTGATTAGTTTTAAAATGAATTTGCTCTCTGACATCAATATCAGAGAGCAAATTGTCTGTTTTTTTTATTGTAATTGATTGAATCTTTCAAAATAACCACTATAAACTTACAATGAAAAAAATCTTTATTCTGATTCTTTTTGTTCTGTCTGCTTGCAATAATGAACAACAAGTCCAACAAAATCAATCCGGTCAAACAGAACCACAGTTTGTAATTCTGGCGTTAGGAGATTCTTTAACCGAAGGTTTGGGAGTGGATGAGAAAGATAACTACCCCTCAATTCTGCAATCCCGGCTCTCTGAAAAAAGTATTAAAGTGATCAATGCCGGACTCAGTGGTGAAACTACGAGTGGTTTAAAAAATCGTTTGAACTGGGTTTTACAGCAAAAACCGAATCTGACAATTTTAACTATCGGAGCCAACGATGCCATGCGCGGCATTCCGTTGGATATTGTTGAGCAAAACCTACATGAAATCATTCAGGAAATAAAAAACTCAGGCTCTGATGTTATTCTTGCAGGAATGCAGATTTATGAGAATCTGGGAAAAGATTATGTGTCAGGCTTCAAAGACATCTATCCCCGAGTTGCAAAAAAACAGAAAATCCCATTGATTCCTTTCTTTTTGGAGCACATTGCAGGAATTCCCAAATACAATCAATCCGATTTATTACATCCAAATGCCGAAGGTTACCAAATCATTGTTGAACAAAATATTCTGCCAATCGTCGAACAATACTTGAAAGATAAACTATGAAAGCCATACTGCAAGCCTCCAACATCAATAAACAATTTAAAATTGAAAATCAATCCATAGAAATTCTCAAGAATGTTTCCTTTCAAATCAATCAAGGCGAATTTGTGGCAATTATGGGTAAGTCCGGCTCCGGCAAATCAACTTTATTGAGCATCCTAGCCGGTCTGGATCAACCGGATAGTGGCAGTGTAAAACTGGACCAACTTGAACTCACCAATTTAACAGAAAACCAATTGGCACAAAGCAGGCAACAAGACATTGGCTTTGTGTTTCAATCCTTTTATCTCATTCCAACTCTGACAGTTGAGGAGAACATTGCTTTTCCTTTGCAAATCAACCGAAGTTTTGATGCGAAGCGAGTGGATGAATTGATTGAAAAAGTGGGTTTGCGCGACCGTAAAAAATCATTTCCACATCAGCTTTCCGGTGGTGAAAAACAAAGAACCGCCATTGCCAGAGCATTAATTAACCAACCAAAAATTTTGTTTGCTGATGAACCCACTGGCAATCTGGATGAAAAGAATGCCGAAAGTGTGCTGAACTTGTTGATCGAACTTCAAAAAGAATTTCAGACATCCTTGGTTGTTGTCACTCACGATGCCGGAATTGCCAATCGGGCAGATAGAGTGATTGAAATTCATGATGGAAAGATTCTGTGAACAAAATAATTTTTCGGGAATGGTTCGGTCATAAAATTTATCCGATACTTTTTGGTCTATGTATCATCGTCTCATTGGGAGCCTATCTCACGCTTGATACCTTGCAACAATCTGTTGATGATTATATTGAAGAAAATCAAAAGCAAATCGTCGGCGGTGATATTGTCATCACCGACAATCGTCCTTTGCCAAAAGAATTAACAGATAAAATTGCCGAACTTAATCCCGATGATCTGGTTTTTGATTATCAATTCAACACCATTGCTTTCACCGAGAACAAATCTATTCTATCCCGAATCAAAGCTGTTAGCTCAGCCTATCCGCTTTATGGAAAACTTGTCCTTAAGAATAATTCTACCAACTGGAAATCCGGATCTGTATTAGTTGAAAGACAAATTCTCACCGGTTTAGAGGTTGAAGTTGGTGATTCGATAAAAATTGGAGATTCTGAATTTATCATTCATGATGAAATTATCACCGAACCGGATCGTCCGCTCACTGCCTTTGGATTTGGTGCGAGAGTGATTATGCACGATGCTGATTTAGAAGCCACAGGGCTCATGGGACAGAAAAGCCGTGTGAACTATCGGGTTGAAATTAAACTCCCTGAAGAAAAAAGCGAAGTTTACGCCTCTGAGCTCAAAGAGTTGGTAAAAAATACTAAAGTAACAATTAATACAGCCGAACAATCCGACACCAGTGTATCTAACCTCAGCCAAAACTTTTTGGTGTTTTTAAAACTATTAGTCATCGGTGTGATAATTCTTTCCGGTGTTGGAATCATGAGTGTTGTCAAAGCCTTTGTCAACCGACAAAGAAACACCAATGCCATTCGAATCGCACTTGGAGAACAAAGTGGCTCGGTCATTGGCTCTTATCGATTGCTGTTTTTCTGGATGTCTGTGTTATCAGTCTTATTGGCGTGGCTTGCAAGTTATGGCGTATTATTGATTTTTAATGATATTTTTACCGCAATATTGCCAAACGACATTGATTTGAGAATTAGTTATCTCAGTCTATTGAAAGCCTTTCTTATCTCTCTGTCCATTACTGCAATGATGAGCTATTTCAGCTTACAAAGTATTTCAAAGATCAAACCAATTGCAGTGTTGCACAAACACAGCAGACAAAACCAAATCAGAAAACTCCCGTGGTTATGGATAACTGTTTCGATTGGCTTACTGTTTTTGCTTTTGTATTCAGAACTTGACAGTGTAATGAAAAGTTTACAAATTCTGCTGGCTTTTGCGGTGATTTGGCTTGTTTTTGCAGGATTTACAAAGTTTCTTTCAGCTATCTTAAAACTTTTGCTGAATAAAAGAATAATTAAAAACTGGCTTGCGGTTCTGGCTTTGCAAAATATTTTTCGCAAAGGCAATCAATCCAATCTGTTTATTACGGCATTATCCATGAGCACCATGATTCTTGGTTCGGTCACAATTATGGATTACGCCATTCAACAACAACTGATAGCCACTTATCCCGAAGATGCTCCTAATTTTTTCTTGCTGGATGTTCAAACTAATCAGCAACAACCTTTGAATGATTTTTTTGGTAAAGAATTGACCTATTATCCGGTGGTTCGGGCTCGCATTGATTCGGTCAATGGAGTCAAGTCGGAAATGCTAAAAAATCAACTTGGTCGTTATGACAATATCAGCCGGGTATTTAATTTGAGTTACGCAACCGAAATGTTGAATACTGAATATTTACAAAAGTCGGTGATAGATAAAGAACTATTCGCCCCGGTGCAAGGTGATGCCAAACCGGTTTCCATTCTCAGTAGTTTTGCTGAGTTTTTGCAAGTGGATTTAGGAGACGAGGTGGTCTTTAATGTTCAAGGTATAAAAATCAAAACTGAAATTACCAGTATCAGAAAACGCTTAAAACGCGGACCGAGTCCTTTTTTCTACTTTATTTTTCAACCAGAAGTTCTGGAAAAAGCACCGCAAATCCGTTTTGCAACCATCAAATTCGAAGGACAAGACCGAGCCCAAATTCAAACCGAACTGGCGAAAATGTTTCCGGCAATAACTGTTTTGGATGGAGAAAAAATTGCTTTAAAACTCAAAGAATTTGTCGATCAGCTCAAACAATTAATTCAAATTTTTACGGCATTGGGTTTAATTGCCGGATTCTTAATATTTGCAACATCCTTAGTTTCAACCTCGCACGATCGTATGCGGGAAAGTTTTTACTACCGAATGATGGGAATGTTTAATAAAGATATATTGAAGCTGACATTACTTGAATTTATCACCCTCGGCCTGTTTGCCTTTGTGCTTGGTGTAGCTGTCGCAACCGTCATATCGTATATGATTATTGAATACTGGTTTTCCTTATCATTTATATTTCCGTGGGTTCTATTTTCTCAATCTCTGGGAGTTATATTGCTGATATTGATTGTTTTAGGAGTGGTTTTTAATCGTCACACACTATCTGCAAATTTAATAGAATTCCTGAAAACTGAGAGTTGAATGAGATATTGTTTTTTCTTTAATGCCACGCTCACCGGAAAAATGAAGCGTAGCGTAAATTTGTCCGAGTGCAGCGCCTTGTTAGGCGCTTTCACATTATCGTTGATAATCGCCAGATCTCTCTGGTTGATAGAGAATTTCTGTGATTCTAACTTTCAGAATACCCCCGCCAGGCTTGGGCCACTCGATTTCATCACCAATAGCAAGGCCGAGCATTGCACTCCCAACCGGGGCAAGAATAGAAATATTTTTTCCGTTTGAATCCATGTCTTTTGGATATACCAATGTCAATTCAAATTCTTGCTTCGTTGATTCAACGAAAAATCGAACTATTGAGTTCATAGTAACGATATCCTGAGGCATTTTCGTTGGCTCTACGATCTCCGCTCGATTTAGCTCCTGCTCTAACTCTTCAATGCCTGGCACACTTTTTTTCGGTAATGACTCAAGAAGAGCATACAATCTATCAGCGTCTAGTGAAGACAAAATAATTTCGGGCTTCTTTTTCATTGGTTTCTCACAAAAAATTAGATTTATTTGTCAATTTATTATATGTGCATCAAAGCAAGATATTAAATATCTTGCGTATTTTAATGCGCTCGTTTTCATGGTTTTTGATACTAACATACTGATTTTTTTATGTAAAGAGATGTTTTAGTGCACATATAATCGCTATGAGCAGGATATTATTGCACAGATGCATTTATATCAGTAAATAACTGGTAAAATATGCATTTATACGTAGTTTAACTTCCTGTGTTTGCATTGTTAATCGAATAAACACACCCCATAATCCCCTCTCAAGAGGGGAATTTGTCGAGATTCATTTTCAAACATGGAATATTCAGAAAATGTTTCGACTTCGCTCAGTATGATGGTGTTCTTTTAAACCCCCTTTACGCTCACCGAAATATTTTTGAAAAATTTGGAGCAAAGTTTGCAAGTGTCTGAACATTGCTTGCAATGTGAGTTTTTGCAAACACTAAATTTTCAGAAATATTAAGGGAAGCCGCAGGCTGAGAGTTTAGGGCGTGTTTTGAGTTACTTTTCGCACGAGCAAAAGTAACAAAGGGAAAGTCCATTTTAATTCATTAACAATTTATTATATGCCATTAGTACTTACCTTTGGCTTTAAATTGATTAATGCTTTTATTTTCAGGTTTCTTACGAATTTCACACCAGTACTCTTCTAGAGCATCATCGTCTATTATGACATCGGTACCATATAGAGCATCCATACCATCTTTACGGCAACAACTAATCCATTAGTGATTACCTGTCTCAGTGTCAAAATAGTTTGATTTAAAACCTTGGCCAGAAAGTGTTTCAAAAGTTTTACCGTTGTAATGTATAGATTTACCAGACTTAGAAAACTTTACACGATCAATTCTGGCATTTCCTACGATACCATCATCACCCTTGTACTCTATGTACATTACTCGTTCTTTAGGTCTCATAATTTTGATGGCATATAAAGTAAAGATAACCGGCTAGTATTTTCATGGTCAGAATTGGTCATAGAAAAGCCTGTCGCCACTAGCCAAATGAACTCTGTTATAAAAAACTAAACTGATTTGACTTCATCCTCACGTCTTCTTTCGCACATTGTTCTGTCATTGGGATTTTCAACAGCGGTGGCAATGTCGTTGATGAGAATATTTAATTCATTAAAGGTTAGTACGGAGAGGATTTTTCCCATGATTTTCTGATCGGTTTCAGCATAAGTTTTCTCACCGTTTTTTAAAGTGATTTCGATAGCAGCTCCCTGAAATTCAGTATCTGAATGTTCAGTTTCATATAACTCCTGATCTTCGTCAAAGAGCTCATCGTAGTAATCGCTTAACTTATCATCGACATCTTCAGAAATATCTTCAGGCAAGATCACTTCCCATGAGAGCTCTTCCTGATTCAGTTGAGTTGAAACACCTAAGGATTTGGCTTTTGCTTCAAATTTTTGTGCCAGTTGTTTGTGAAAAAAAACATATTCATACATCAGAAAATTTCTCCAATCATACAACGAAGGGAGCCGCCTGCTTTTTCCAACTCAGAGACATCAACACCGTGAATATCTAATCCCCAATTCGTGAGAGTTTTTTTGGATGAAGTCGATAAAGTATTGTATGCATTTTTGCTGAACAACACATCTCTCTCTGTAATTGAAATACAGTTCCCGCAGAATGCCATTTTTTCCTCATCTGAAAGATAAAGAATCTTTCCTTGATAGAAATCGTCGATTGCTTTTACTACTTCAGGATCTGCAAATGAATCTTTGTGCAAAACACAGCCGACACTCGCCAAACATGCCATTACTACATTCGTGTGATATTCGCCCTCAGCTAAGTCAAACTGAAAAGTTAAATCAAGCTGGAATCCCTCATCAAGTTCTACGGCTCCTTCTTCATCGACTCGTTCAGTCATTCCAACAAATCCAATATTTCTACCTCGATCCGGAACAAGAACACCTGTCAGTTCTGCTATCGCTCTATGGTGTTCTATAACATACTCTTCATAGCCCAGTACGTTATTGAAAAATTTTCTGATATCTCGCCTTTCAGTTTCTAACTGCCTGTTGGGATAGCGCATTGAGCCTATGATGTATCTACGGTTATGATTTGTTGCAAAGGCATTATTAGGAAAAACAGCGTCAGGAGAGTCTTCGGAACCTGGAAAAGTGATTACGGGAATGCCAAAGTCAGTTAATACTCTTGCAAGATGCATTTGTTGATAAATAGCTAATTTTTCATCAACCTCCTGATTCATTTGCATATACTCATTATCCTGAGCGGTTTGCTCATTGAGTGCAAAGCCAATTGGGCTAACCATAAAAGCCCCTTTCATCGAAACATCTTGTTTGATTTTAAAATTTTTGAGCTCTTGAACTTTCTTAAAGTCCGCAACATTTTTAACTAACATATCTTGAATAAACCAAAAAATGTTATTATCCATAAATACAGATAAACATAAAAGTCTATCAAACATATTTTTCGGTTCTAAACTCAATATTTGATTTCCAAAAAAAATTAAAGCAAAGATATACTCATACATACAGGAGCTTTCCTGGATAATAACAAAAAAGAAGGGTTAATAATTATGAAAACAATAATAAAAATAACAGCACTGGCGGGGTTTCTTTTTTCAGCTTCATCATTTGCATGATTCAGTTGTGATGATTTAGATGATATGGCGGCATCACTTGACGACATGGCTTATGAGTTTGAAAGAGTGGATGAACAAGATATAGATAGAATAACTGATCGTGCTTTAAGAGAGTTGGTTGAAGCACTGAACTTGGTCGCACAAGTTGAGAATGATATGAGACTGACAACATGGATTCGTAATTTGCAAATTGCCTTTGAAGATAAAGATAAGGAAGATTTTGAAGAGGCTCTTGGTGATATCATCGACCGTATGGATGATTTATACGAGAGAGATTGCGAGAGATAGTTTTTATCTTATTAAAAAATCTTAACAATGCTCCGTGATAAATTTGAGGAGCATTTTTCAATTATTGATCATTATTGATAAGATTTTTGTGTTTTTTACCAATAGCAAACACAGACCATTTGGACGGTTTCTGAGTTACAAATGTACCGGCGGTCACTTTAAAACCACTTGATCCACCCGGTTTTATATGAGTTGTGGATACAAAAGCATTGGCAATTCCGATGGTCTTATCTGATTGATTTTTAGCTAATGCAATGACCGTCACATAGTCAAGCTGATAATCTTTTGTATTTTTAACCTCACCAATTATATCAGCCCTTAAGAGGCGTTCGTCTTTTGTTTTGACAGTAAAATCTGAAACTTCCAGTGATTCCTGAGGTACGTCATACATTCCGGGGTTTTGAGCAAATGCAGAAATTTCAACATTGTATTTTTGTTTCGGTGGTTTGCTGATGAACACCAAAACTTCTGTTTGTTGTTGTGGTTGAAGATGTTCCATTTTTGACCAGCCTTTTTGTTCTTCCAGTCTTCTACCATTCAAATCAAAAACGCTGACTAAGGCTCCTGGGCGAGCTACCAAGTTTTGTCCATTGTTTATTACGGTGAATATCCAAAATTTTCCACCAGAAGAGGTTGTTCCTTCTGTTGTGTCAACAATATCAACCTGAGGGGTTACTTGTGATTGATTTAAATCTTTTTCTGTTATTTCAATGGCTTTAGTGCTAATTGTTGGCAAGTTCGACTTGATATCAATCTGTGGAACAATTGCTTTGGGCGTTTGAACTGACTGTTTAGGAATATTGACAACCGGTTTGTCACTGTAATGTTGATAAGCGATTTTTCCAAAAACTATGACCAATAATCCAATTGTTGAGAAAATAATCGTTCTTCGATTTGATTTATCTTGAGATTTTTGAATCGACGCGTGATTGCCGTTCATTTGCAAAACAGAACCACAATAACTGCATTTTGCTGTTGTATGTGAAGTGTTTTCGATGGCTGAAGATCCGCATGCCGGACATTTTAAAACTTTGACACTGGTGTTCATAAAAAATTATTTATCAAATATTGCAACAAGAATACCAGTCATAAATGCAATAATAAAGTACCATTTGAGAATTGTTACCCAAACAGGCTTTTTTTGTTGGGTCAATATTTCTCTGACCTTTTTTGGAGAAACATTTAATGAGTTTTGAGAGGTTGGCTTTTTTGGTTGATTAAACTTGTATCCGCATTGTATACATTGAGTAAGTTTTTTGCCTGCTTCCTCAACTAAGGGAGCATTGCATGACTTGCATTTAATGATTTTAAAATCGTTCATATATTTATGAAACCTCTCGCTTCGGCAAAAACACTAATATCAGATATCCGTTTCGGTGCATTAATCACCAAATGACTTTTCCATTTATTATTTCCGGGTAAACCATGAAACAAACCTAGAATCGGTGGAATCAGCCAATGAAGCTTCACACCAGCATCAATCTGTAATTGGCAATACTCTATATATTTTTCAAGAACCTGGTCTCTTGTGCAAGAAACTTTTGTTTCAAACAGTTCATTTTGCAAATTAAATAGCAACCACGGACTGTTCCATATAGCTCGTCCCAACATAACCCCATCGACATGCATAAGGTGTTGCTTTGCCTCTTCAACGGAATTAATTCCACCATTGATAACTATTTCTAATTCTGGGAACAGCTTTTTGACTTTATAAACATAGTCGTATTTCAGGGGTGGAACGCTTCGGTTTTGTTTCGGACTTAAACCTTTTAACCATGCTTTTCGGGCATGAATGATTATGGTTTTTATTCCTGACGCTGATACTTTGTCGATAAATTCTGTCAGATCTTCAAATTTGTCTTTATCATCAACGCCAATTCGGCATTTAACTGTAATAGGAATATTAGCAGACTGTTGCATTTGTCTAACACAATCCGCAACCAACTCCGGCTCTTTCATTAAACAAGCTCCAAAGCGACCTTTTTGCACTCTGTCACTAGGGCATCCGACATTTAAATTAACAGCGTCATAACCGTAATTTTCTGCAACTTCGCAACAGTGGCGCAGTTCTTCAGCATCAGAACCTCCTAATTGCAATACTACAGGGTGCTCTTGCTGATTATAACCAATGTACTTGTCTGTATTTCCTCGAAGAATCGCCGGCGCTGTAACCATTTCCGTGTAAAGCAGAACATCCGGCGAAATCAATCGGTGCAAAAAACGACAATGTTTATCGGTCCAATCCAGCATTGGTGCAACAGAAACAAGGTTGTTTATCGGATTTTCCATTGTTTTTCACATTTAAAATCCAAACCTCTTTGTTTGGAGAATTCTTGTCTAACCGTATCGACGGTGTTATTCATTAGTTGGGTCAATTCAGTTGCTTGTTGCTGCAGTTGCTCACATTCGCTATTTTCATCAAGTGCCATCATTAGCAACCATAGAGATTCGATACTTTTATTTTGTACGACAGCAAGTTGTGCATATTCCAAAGCTAAGACTCTATCTCTGAGGCTTTCATCAGGAATTTGAGCGAGTAGTTTTGCCAAGAGAACGATGACTTCGTGATTTTCCGGTTTGTATTTGTGAATTTTTTTGAGCCATTCAATAGCATCTGAGTATTCTCCGGTATTAATCAATGACTTGGCTTTATACACCTGAGTTGGTTCATGCGCTTTCATTGCAGACTCTTCAGCAATTTTAATAACTTGCAGGTATTGCTGGTTTGCGTAGTATAATTGTGCCAGTTTTGAGTTCGCCTTAGTATCATTAAGGTTCAGTTTTCGATATTCTTCAAAATATTTGATAGCATCATTTATGTTATTTTCTGATAGATAGATTTCAGCCAGGTTGTATAGCGACTTTTCGTGAAGAGGGTTATTTTCAAGGAGTTTAAAAATAACTTGTTTTGCCTGTTCAGTTTGTTTGTTTTGAAAATAAGCAACGGCAAGATTTGCCTGTGCGGTTTGGCTTTCCGGATTGAATTCCAGAGCCTTCTTATAGGACGCTATAGCTTTGTCGAAAGCGTTATTGGATAAAGCGGTTTTAGCTTCAATCAAATAAGGAACCTCTCCGACTATTGTGCTTTTTACCTCAAAATAAAAGGGGTCGTTGAGCTGAATTCCAGCTTGCCCGGCGAGTTGTAAGTAGGCTTGTGCTTTTTGGGTTTCTCCGAGAAGGTTATATGCTTGTGCCAGTTTGTAATTAATACTGGTTGCTTTTGGAACCAGATTGAGTGCTTGTTGATAAAAGCCGATAGCAATGAGGTGATTTTCTGTTTCAAAATACAAGTCGCCGGTTAGCAATAACATATTGGAGATCAGCAATAATTCTACCGGAACTTTCGATTTCTGCAAAAACGCCTGTTTGATGTTTCCCGATTGTTTATAAATTTCAATTAAATAATAGTGAGCCGGAAAATAATAATTGTCGCGAACTAGGGTCTGATCAAAACCTTTGATGGCATCATTATAATTTCCTTCGTCCAGCGCCGCTTTTCCATATAAATAAGGCCATTTGGCATCGCTTTTTTCATACATACCAACGGCAAAATAACAATCTTTTGCTTGGGATAAAAAATTGTAATTATGCAATAACAAACACCACTGTTTCGATGCCATTAACTCCGTTTCAAAATCTTTGTTTTCTCGGGCTTCGATGATAGACTTCTTAATTCTTTTAAAGACTTTGGCAACATCTTTATCTAAATCTTTGGTTGAAATATTCTCAACAGAAATAAATGGTTTACTTTCATCAGTTTCAGCATCTTGTGAACGAATGGAGGTTGAAACGCAAAAAAATAGACAAAGCGTTACTAAAAGTGAATTTTTCACGGAAGTTTGACCAGTATGTATTTATTTGTTGCTTTCATCGGAATTTCCTTAATTATTTTTCCTGATTGAGAAAGCTGTATTTTATCAAAGGATTTTAATTGTGCATCAGAAAAAACCAACCGTGAATCATTTGCTGAGGCATAAGAACCATCCGTTGAGCTCCTGATTAAGACTTTTCCTTTTGAGCCGGTCAATTCGATTTGAATATTTGAATTGTTTTGAAGTTGAATTCCCAGCCAGTTTTGGGGATTGAGGTTATTTAACAAGATTTGGGGATGAGAGTTGTTGTTGCTGACAATAATATCGACATCTCCGTCATTATCAATGTCACCAAATGCAGCTCCTCTTGAAATCGCTTTGTTTTTCAGCCATGTTTCATCGGTAATGGTTGTGAATTGTGAACGAGCTGAATTGAGATAAAGCTGATTAGGCTGTTCAAAAGTTTCTAAGTCATTAGACTCGGCTGAACCCGCAACAGCTCCGTTAAAGACGATTAAATCCGGATAAATATCATCGTTAACATGAATAAAATTGGTTGCCCAGCCGGTATAAGCAAAACTGGATGTTGATAACTGACTTCGATTGGTTACATCCTGAAAAAAGCCTTTACCGCTGTTTTTATAGAGAGTATTGGATTCATTCATCAAGTGCGTAAAAAAAACGTCGAAATCACCATCCAAATCATAATCAGTCACAGCCATTCCCATACTGGCTTCAGCACGTCCTTCGGCATTCACAGCCAAACCAGAAAATAAGCCGTTTTCAATAAATTTCTGACCCTTTTGATTGAGCCAAACAGTGTTCGGTTTACCATCGTTTGCAACTACAAAGTCATTAAAACCATCATTGTTGATGTCAATACAGACTACATTCAGTCCCGGCATATTTGGCATATCCGGAAAGAAAAAGTTTGTTTGTTCAATCAGAGTACCATTCTCATTAAGATAAAAAGTATCTTTTTGTCCCTCAAAAGAACTTGGTCCGCAGTAGTCTCTTTTGCTGCTGGCGTTATAACATTTTGGATTGTTGCTTTCTGACCAGTTGACATAGTTGCTGATGTATAAATCTTTATAACCATCGTTATTGATATCACAAAAAGACGAACTGGTTGACCATAGGTTTGGGTTAGTTGTGAGCTCAGAGGATAAAAAAGATTGCCCTTGTTGATTTAAAAGCAGTTTGTTTTGTTGGAGATTGTTCAGAAATATATCATCCCAACCGTCTTTATTGACATCTGCAACCGCAATTCCAATTCCATATTCTGAATTGTTTAGTTTTAAGTCGCTTGTAATTTCTTTGAAGGAAAGTTTTCCGGACTCTTTTAGCAAGTTTTTAAAAAATTGATCAGACTTTTTGTTATTTTTAAAGTTCCCGCTTTGAACCAGATATACATCCAAATCTCCATCATTATCGAAATCAATCAAACCAACGCCGGAGCCGACAATTTCAGGATAAAAAAACTCACCGGAATCACCGTTGTTATGTTTGAATTGAGAAGTTTCCTGATTTAAGAACTCAACAAAATGTTCAGCCTGAACTGTAAAAGAATAAAAAGCCAAACAAATTAAAAAGAAAATATTTTTCATCACAAAGCCAATAAAGAGGCGCAAAAGCGGTAATATAAGAAACCGCTTTTGCTCATAGATTAAACTCTACTTAAGTTCTCTATTTATTTTTCTGGCTGCTAAAAATACTAAGAGAGTAATTAAAATAATCGTCCAATACCAAAGACTCATAATTGGAATTATTGGTATAAATGCATTCACAAAAAGTAAAGCTGAAGCAGAAGTACCTCCATCTCCTGTAATTGGACCACCTGCTGTGTCAACAGTAAGAGGGCTGGTGATGTTTTGATAAGTTCCTTCAATTGTATCTGCCGGAATGGAAACCATTACAGAGAAATTGCATGACGAGTTTGCTGTGAGTATTCCATTCTGGAAGTCGATAATGTTTGAGCCTGCTACGGTTGAACCGACTCCGCAAACATCACTCATTGGTAAATTAGTTGCAGTTGCTCCGGGAATAAATGCACCTAAGTCATCAGTGAATGAAATTCCGGTGATAACTGATGTTGTCGAGTTCGTTAAAGTAAATGAGATTTCAACTTCTTCTCCGGCTACAACACCACTCATGAATTGTTTAGTCAGAGTCGGGAAATCAACATTAACCAAGAGTGTGTCTGTTGCTTGTCCGCTATTTCCATGATTAGAAGTTAAATCGCCGGTCAGATTCACATAAGTATCAGGCAACGCTGATACAACATCGACCAAGACTGTACATGAAGCACCACTTGAAACTGTTCCGCCGGTATAACTAATGACGGAAGCACCACTTGTTGCAGTCAACGTTCCACCTATACAACTAGTTGAGGCGTTTGCAGGATTTGCGACCAATAGATTGGCCGGTAAATTATCTGTGAAGTCCAAAGAGGTAGCATCAAATAAACTACCGCTATTGTCAATTGTAAATATCAGCTGACTGGGTTGATTAACAAGCACTAAATCCGGCACGAATTCTTTAGAGAAAATTGGTACAGGACTTACGGTTAGAACGTCTGTGGCCGAGCCACTACTGCCTAGGCTTGAGGTCAAGTTTCCTGAAGTATTCGTCAGAACTCCTGAGGTGTTTGCAAGTACATCAACGGATATTGTGCAAGTTGAACCTAAAGAAACCGTTCCGCCGTTATATTGAATCACAGATGTTCCTGAAACAGCTGTCATTGTTCCGCCTGTACAAGAGTTCGTAATATTTGCAGGGTTCGCAACAATTATACCCGATGGGAGATTGTCCGTAAAATTTAAAGATGTTGCATCAACTGTTGAGGTGGAATTGTCAATGGTAAAACTTAATGTCGTGACATTGTTGATTATGATTGAATCCGGAGTAAAAGTTTTACTAAATGCCGGAGGGTTGTTAACAGTCAAGGCCGCATTTGCTGAACCACTATTTCCTGAACTTGATGTTAAGTCTCCGGTGATATTATTATGAATTCCTGAGGTTGTTCCTACAACACTAACCTGAATTGAGCATGATGCTCCGGCTGCAGCGCTTCCACCAGTAAGCGCAACAACACCCGCCCCACCAGTTGCGGTAACAATTCCTCCACAGGTATTGTTGACATTTGGATTGGCTGCAAGCACAACACCGGCTGGTAAGTTATCAGTAAAATCAATTTGATTGGAAGCAACAGCACTTGCGGAATTATCAATGACAAAAGTCAGAGTGCTTTGCTGGTTGGTTCCGATAGAAGCTGGTGAAAACATTTTAGTGAATATTGGTGGTGGCTCAATTACCAGCGTATCAACAGCAGGATTGGCAAAAGGAAGTCCGCTAACAAACAAATTACTACTTGTGCTTAAATAGGAGCCGGGCATTGAAGAGATAGGCACTTGGAGTTGCACATTAAAATTACAACTAGCTCCCGGAGCGAGGTTACCACCAGAAAATGTTAAAAATGATGTGCCAGAAACTTGTGAGCCAACCCCACAAATATCGTTTTGTGGAAGCCCTGTTGCAATCAAACCAGTTATCACTGCATCCATGTCATCGGTAAAACTTAAATTGGAAACAGACTGGCTTGGAGAGAGATTTGTGATTGTATAAGTCAGAACCGGCGTTCCTGTTGCTGTTGATGGCCCGTCAAATGATTTAGTAAACTCAATTCCTTGAATATACAAAGTATCACTTGCCGGCGAGCCGTTTACAGGCAGTCCATTGCTGAATCCTGAAACTGGACTGGTCGTATTTATAGCCTGAGATGCATTAGGTGATGCCGGCACTTGTAAGGTGATGTCAAAAAAGCAGCTGCCACCAGCTGTCAGGCTTGCTCCTGTCAGAGTTAATAATCCTGTACCGGAAACTTGTGAACCAGCTCCACAAATATCATTTTGCGGTAGCCCTACAGCTTGTAACCCTGACAGAGCCGCATTTAAATCATCAGTAAACGTAATACTGGTAATTGAATTTGTGTTATCCAGATTCTCTAGTGTAAATCTTAAGGTTGTCGTTCCTCCCGGGGCTACCGGATCATCAATGAATTCTTTATTTAACTGAATGAGATTAGAACTAACCACTAGTACATCTGTTGCAGGTGAAGTTGTGGCAATATCAGTGACCAGATTTGAAGATATATTCTGATAAGTTCCATCGGCTGCTGCTGCAGGAATTAACACCGGAATATCAATTACACACGATGAAGATGCCGGAACACTTCCTCCAGTGTATATCAAAAATGTTGTTCCTGATGCTGTCCCTCCACATGTGTCTGCTGTGGGAGGGCCTGCTACTTGGGTTCCTGCAAGCATGGTTGATAGCGAGTCTGTGAAAGAAGTTATATTTGCAACAACAGAGTTTTGGGTGTTATCTATGGTGAATCTTAGCGTCGTTGTTTGTCCTGGAATGACTGGGTTGGTTAAAAATTGTTTTGTAAAGCCTAAACCTGTTACTTGTAAAGAGTCTTGAGCCGTCTGACCTTGAGTATTGATCCCCAACACGTTTGCTGAAAAGTTATTCACCGTATTTGAATATAAACCTGATGAAGTTGCAGCCGGAATTTGTAAAGTTACAGGGAAAGTGCAGGTTTCTCCCGGGGATAATGTTCCTCCTGAGAATATTAAATTAGTTGTTCCTGAAATAGAAGAACCAATGCCACAGATGTCGTTTTGTGGCAATCCAACAGCTGTCAAACCCGAAATAACAGCATTCAAATCATCAGAAAAGGTAATGTTGGTCGCATTACCTTGAGCTTCGGCTGGATGAGAAATGGAAAATTCAAGAGTAACGGTCGCTCCAGCTTGAACCGGATCATCAGTAAACTCTTTTGAAAAGTAAGGAGCTGCAACAACTGTTAGTGTATCCGTTGCCGGTAATCCCTGATAGTCTTCACCGGCAACGGTTCCATATATTGGCTCAGTTGTGTTGGTAAATATTCCATTTGGCATATCCGAAGGAATGGTTAGGCTCACTTGAAATGAACAATTTCCTCCGGCTGGAAGTTTACCGTTAGTGAGATATAGTGCTTGTCTCCCAGTACCTAAGGAAATCAGAGACAAGTTAGAACCTGCTCCACAAACGCCGGATGTGGGTATTGATGGGGAGCTTATCACTACAGGAAAAGGCAAAAAGGTTGTCAATTCATCAATAAAGTTAACATTTGTTGCTGAATCAGTTGAGCTGCCATTTTCAATAGTGAAGCTTAGCGTCACATCGCCCCCTGAACCCACAGGGTCATCGGTGAATTCTTTAGTTAAAATTGGAGCCGGCTGGACAAAGAGTTTTGATACAGCAGGACTATATGAAAATGGAGTTGCGTTGACATCGCCAGTGATTAGGCTGGTAGTATTTAAATACTCACCATTCGTTGCTCCAGCGGGAACCTGTACATCAACATCAAAAGTGCAAATCCCTTCCGCAGGAAGGGTTCCTCCGGTTAAACTTATTAAACTTGAACCGGTGAGAGTTGACCCAAGTCCACAAACATCGTTTTGAGGAAGGTTGACGGCTGTCAGTCCTGATAATGTCGCATCCAAATCGTCAGTGAATGAAATGTTCTCAGCAGAGTCAAATCGATTGGCATTGGTGATACTAAACCTTAAGGTTGCAATTCCACCCGGAGGAGTTGGATCATCAATAAAATCCTTTCTAAAAACTACGGGGTCAGCAGTAGATGTTATTTTGGCGACAGCAAATCCGGAGTTGGATGGTCCGGAAGTTCCAAATGCAGTTAAAATTGTTGTTTCATTAATAAAAGTACCAATATTTTCAGGGACAACATCAACTGTTGCTGTACAGATTTCCCCCGCAAGTAAAAAACCACCAATAAACGAAATTGAATTTGTTCCACTATCGACTGTGTAATTTCCAGAGCAAGTTGAGTTTGAGTTTGCAGGTGATGCAATAATTAAACCCGCAGGTAAATTATCCGTAAATGAAACATTCGTTATTAAGTTAGTATTTGCAGAATTATCAATTGTAAATGTTAAAGTTACCGGTGTTCCAAGTGAAACTGCGGAGGATGAAAAGGAGTTTGAAAATCCGGGGCGACTAGCACTGACTGTTAAATCATCATTTGCGGGACCACTATTACCAGCACTAGAGGTTAAGTCACCGGTAACATTCATGTATGTTCCTGCAACATTTGATGCAACATTCACTTCAACTGTACACGATGATGACGCCGGTATTTGTGCATCAGTTAAAGTAATCGTGTCTCCGTTATCGTCGGCAACCAAGGTTCCTCCGTTACTCATGTCACAACTTGTGGTTGGATTTGCAGGGTCTGATAACGACATACCTGCAGGTAAAATATTTGTAAAGTTTAATCCTGTAACAGGAGAACCGGCACCGTTTGTGATGGTGTATTTCAACTTCGAGTTAGTTCCCGGACCTATGGTGTCAGGTACAAAGGAAGATGAGAAAGTGGGTTGAGATAAAACCCAAGTGCTAGATAACAAAGAAAAAACCAAGAGTGATTTTTTTGAATATTTTAAGATAAAATTAAGAAACATAGCCCCGCCGATTTTTGTTGTTATTGTAGATAATTTAATGATTTGTAAACAATTGTATATGATGCTGATGAAAAATGACAATATATATTTACTTATAGAAGGAAGTGCTTTCAAGTTGATTGAAGTTTTGCTAGCATAATACTAACAAACACTAAAAAGATGGCATAACCATTGACGAGGAGAACATGAAACAGAATAAAATCAAATACATCGCATCGGTCCTAACACTATTTACCATAAATTCAAACGCAATTGATATTAATCAACAGGGGGGAAGTATTGTTTTTGATGAAATTGGAGTTGGTAAACTCCAATTGAAAATCAAATCTCCTGATAATCAGGTAAAGAGTTTTGAGGTGAGCCAGAACTATTTTGAGCTTTCCCCTGAAACATTAGGGTATAAGTCATTGCTTAATGGTCAGTATAAATATGAGGTCGCATCAATAGTTGATGGAGGCGAAATTACTACGGGTCTCAGAGAATTAAATGATTCAGTGTTGACCAAAGAATATACAGATTCAGTTGATAAACAAAAAATTTATTACTCCGGAACTTTTACAATAGCCAACGATACACTTGTTTCTGACTTCCCAGAAAATAATGAAAAAGGTGTAGCAACTGATATTGACGGAGACTCAAGAGCACAAGTGATTGTAAATGACTTGGTTGTCCAAGGAAGTAATTGCGTGGGATTAGATTGTACAACTGGTGAATCTTTTGGTTCAGATACCATTCGTCTCAAAGAAAACAACTTAAGAATTCACTTTCAAGACACCAGTAACTCAGCTTCATTCCCAAGTAATGATTGGAGAATAGTCGCAAATGATTCGAATAATGGCGGATTAAACTATCTCGGAATCGAGGACTCTAATACTGGACGTATGCCATTTAGAGTTGAAGCCGGTGCAGATGCAAATAATTTGTATGTGGAGTCTGATGGAGATGTCGGTATAAAAACAGCTAATCCGGTCGTCGATCTTCATATTGTTGAAGGGAACACACCAACATTAAGGCTGGAGCAAGATGGTTCTGATGGTTTTACTCCGCAAACTTGGGATGTAGCTGGTAATGAAGCAAACTTTTTTGTACGCGATGTCACTAATGGTAGTAAACTATCTTTAAGGATAGAGCCGAATACCCCACAAGACACTCTTTATCTAGATAGCACAGGAAATGTTGGTATAGGAAAAAGCAACCCTGATGCCAAAGTTCATGTTTTAACAAATGATGATAGTGGTAAGCTCCTATTTGAAAATACCAATAGCACTCAAGCGGACAGGGTTGTTTTTCATTTAAAAAATAATGGAAAGCCCCAGTTTAAACTGGAGAATACCGGAAACTCTAAAAGTTGGGTAATTACAGCAGGAAATAAGTTGGTAATTGAGAAAACTGATGGAACCAGAGTTATGGATTTGGATGAAGATGGCAACTTAAGGATTTCTGGTACTATCACACCGAATGTAGTATTCTGATAATTTTTGAGTCATAAACAGCTAAACCCTCTCAAGTTAGAGAGGGTTTCTTGTTTATGGGGCTTTGATATTTATCTTCATAATAAAATCAAGTAAAATTCACGCAATTTAAATTAACAGAGTTTTATGGGAAGAGCATACCAAAACCGTAAAGTATCAATGGCTAAAACCTCGGACATGAATGCTAAGGTTTACAGCAAACACTCCAGAAGTATTTATGCTAGTGCTAAATCAGGGGGAACAGATCCCGAGGGAAATCTGGCACTGCGTAGTTTGATTGAAAGAGCAAAAAGAGACCAAGTTCCTGCTCATGTGATTGCCAAAGCACTTGAAAAAGCAAAAGGAGGTGCCGGTGAAGATTTTGCTGTCGCTCGCTACGAAGGCTATGGTCCGGGAAAAACCATGGTGATTGTCGATTGTTTGACTGATAACCCGAATAGAACATTTGGCGATGTTCGTTTGGCATTTACCAAAACAAATTGCAGTATTGGCACTCCGGGATGTGTTTCTCACATGTTTGATCATTGTGCTATCTTTGTTTTCTCTGGTGATGATGAAGACAAGATACTTGAAGTCCTTATGGAGGAAGATGTTGATGTCTCCGATGTCGAATGTGAAGATGGAAAAATCACCGTTTTTGCACCACATACCGAATATTTCAATACCAAAAACGCATTGACTAAAGGTTTGGGAGAAATCGAGTTTGAAGTTGATGAAATTCAGTTTGTACCTCAAACAACAACACAAATCACCGATGAAGAAGAAATAGCTCTATTTGAAAAATTTCACAATATGTTGGATGATTTGGAAGACGTACAAAATGTTTTCCATAACGCAGAGATAGCTCAATAGCTCAATTATTTCATCAAGAAACAACTCTTATAACCGGTGCCAGTTCCGGCATCGGTTATGCTTGTACACTTGAAGCGATTAAGACCGGCTTAAAAGTTGTTACAGTTTCACGAAACACAGAAAAACTAAAATCTCTGAATAACAAAAACCTCCAAATTATTAGTGCTGATATCTCTACTCAAGATGGCAGACAAAAGGTGGCAGAGAATCTTTCAGGAAATATAAACTATGTCATTCATAATGCGGCTTATCTTGAAACTCCAATCGCTTTTGAAAATATTCAATTAAAAGACTTTAGAAAAAGTATTGCCACAAATGCTGAGCCTATAATATTTTTAACACAAAAACTCCTTCCATTTTTGGTTAATTCTGACAAACCATCCAGAATATTATGTATCTCATCAGGAGCCGCACAGAAAGCAATAGCCGGAATTGGTAGCTACTGTATTTCAAAAGCGGCCGGATTAATGGCTTCAGAATATTTAAAGCAAGAGCTAGCAAAAAAAAATATTTTGGCGAATTCCTATTTCCCCGGTGTTGTTGATACACAAATGCAGAAAACTTTAAGGAACTCAAAACCAAAGGTTTTCGCTTTTGCCGAAGAGTTTAAAAGACTAAAAAAACAAAACAGGCTAAGATCACCGAAAATAGTAGCGGTTCATATCATGAATATTCTCTTGAATAGTAGTGATTTAGAATTTTCTACCCAATACTGGAAGTTTCAAAATTAACCGAATCACTTCTTAAACAATTTGTTGGGGTTGAACAAAGATATCCTGCTCCCTGCCTTTTTGCTTGGCTTTATACATAGCAGCATCAACCTCTCTGAGCATTTGTTCGTACTCCGAATATTGACCATTGCACAAAATAACGCCACTACTGAAAGATAGTACAATATTCTTAGGAATATCTTTTGGAATTCTGGTTTGATAAGTTTGTCTCAGCTCATATAAGAAATCATCAACAGAGTTCTTGGTAGAGTTATACAGTAAAATAAGCCACTCTTCTCCACCAATTCTTCCAACCATGCCATTATCACCAACAATTCGTTTTGCGGTGTTAGCAAAATGAATCAAAACATCATTTCCAATATCATGCCCATAGTTATCATTAATCATTTTGAAAAAGTCCAAATCAATGAGGATTACGGCAAATGTATTTGAGTTCTCCAGACTGTTTTTTTGTAACTCTTGAAGTTTTTCCATAACATGGCGGCGATTAGCAACTTGGGTTAAATGATCGGTGACTGATAGTTTATACAGATATTTTTTTACTTTGAGCTGATTGATATAGGAATAAAGAATAATTAAAAATAAGACCAATCCTAAAATTATCATTCCCCAGAGATACTTTTGCTTAGTGAGCTCTTGTTGAATAGTGGTTTGCTGGAGTTCATTTTGTTTTTCTAACAATTCCAGCTTTTCTTGATCGAATTGAGCATTGAACTTAACTTTTAATTCCGAAATGAGCTTGTCTTTTTCGAGTTTCTCAACTTCCCTTTGTATTTTTAACGATTGTTTCAATTGATCAAAAGCTTCTTTCCACTTTTCCTGAGCTGTTAAGAAATCTATATTGTACAAGATATGATATAGATATGTGTTTGGTGTATTGATAACATCTGCACGTTGTTTTGCAATATCGAGATAATGTTTTGCAGCCTCAAAGTCCTTTAGGTCCGTCTTGATTTTTGCCATTAACACATTGCTATTAAACTGCATCAGCACATCATTAACTTTATTAAAGACCTCGATTGACGGAAGTAGAGTTTGTTCTGCTTTCTGATGTTCTTTTTGCATGGAGTACAACTCAGCTAGTCCGTATTCTGCAAATGCTAAGGTGCTTTCGTCTTTAATCTGGTTAGCTAACTCAACTGATTTCGTATAATATTCGACTGCCAAATCAAACTGTTTTGTCAGCGAATAAGCCCCACCAAGATTATAGAACATGGTTGCCTGATTATATGGAGCCTTGATATCGTCATACTTTACCGATTCAAGATAATATTTGATGGCATTGTCATTATCACCTAAAGCGGTATAAACCAAAGCCAGTAAATTGTACCCAAGACTAAGGCTCTTTCTGTCATTATTGTTTTTATAAACTTCAATGGCTTTTTCCACATCTTGAATTGCCAGATCAAAATTTTCCATTGCCAAATGAATTTGCCCTCTCAGGGAGGTTTGTTGAGCAATCAGTTTTTGGTTGCTGGTTTCCTGAGATAATTGTAATGCTTTATTGGCTTTCGAGCTGGCTTGCTGGTAGTTCCCTCTCAGTTCATCCAAAGAGACTTGAAAAGAAAGGAACTCACTTTGAAAAATGATGTTGTTGGATTTTTCGGCAAGTTTTAAACCTTTAGCAACATAAGGCTCCAAATCATCATAACGCGATACAATGAATAATGCCTCTGAGATATAATAAAGGGCAACCAGTTGGTTGTCGATATGTCCCTGCATTTCCGCTTTATGAAGTCTTTCTTTTGCTTCCAAAAAGGCTTTGTCCGGTTCAAACAATAACATATTGTCAAGCTCTTCATCGTAAGGGCCTGGATAATAGCTGTGAGCAACACTTATAAAAGTGCCAAGCAACACAAAAACAATCATCTTGATTAGATTAGGCAAAGTCAATGAATTTTTCTATAAAGTCTCACAATTAGAATACTACAAACGATTGAATTATCAAGAAAAAATCAAAATTTAATTGTGAAAGCAATAAATTACCTTCAAACTTTGTTTTGCTCCAGTGAGCCGCTCGCTAAATATGTAAAATATTATCAATTTTAGATGCGTAGACAACCAATCGCTGTTTGCTGCCTGTTGTTAAAGAGTTAAAGGGATAACAAGTTGTCAAAATCAATTCTTTTTTATCCTTGATTAGCAATTGAGACACTTGGCTATTTACAATTTCAATTTGTTTGACTTTGTAAATATGTTTATCTGTCAGTGTTTTAACTTCGAGTTCATCGCCAACTTGCAGATATTGAAGATGACTAAAGTGTGTATCATTGTGACCAGACACAATCATTGATTTATTTTCATCAGGCATACCACTTTGTGGTAAATGGGTTGCTGAAAAAGCTAAATTCCGACCACTGCTTCCCTCAAGGATATAACTGTTTTTATTCAGTTTTGGAATATTAAGTTGCGCAATCGGATAGGTATCTGCCCAACTCCATGGTTTATGAAATTGCTTATCTTTAAGAGTTTGACTCCACGCATCTGCAATTAAGATTTGTGACAACCAGGCTTTGGCAAGCATGTAACCTGATGTCGATACTTGCCACAAACCGATGGATAAAAGAACAATAATGATTGCTTTATTAAATTTCATGGCTTTTTCGATTAAGTACCATTAAAGCAAGCATTATCAGAATCACGCCTAATAGCATGGAAGACTTCCAACCCAAAGCCGTTTGAGGAAAAGCAGCTGTTTCGATGACCTTTTCAGAGTTTAGAGCTTTAGCTTGCAAAGCAACCAAACGTGAAATGTCCGGAGTTTTATCAACAGCAACCAAGCTGGTAAAATCGCTGACTAAATGATGTTTTAATGCCACTTCAATAATTTTTTCTTTTATAACCTCAGGATAGTCTCCTGTCCGAAGCATATAATCATCCGTTAAATCCGCAATTTGATTTCTTGCCCATAGTTTTGCAATTCCAGCAGATCTACCATCTTTATTCAAACGAAATGAACTGGACCAGGCTTTGGTATCTGATATTCCGCTGATTACGATATGAGGATTAAAACTCGCCATTTTGGCAGTGACAATGATGGGTTCACCTGTGTACAAATCGGGAAGAACTTGAGGATTTTGCACGACCTCAGAATTCCATTCGATACCAATATCTGTTAAAGCAGGAGTCGATATTTTTGTGAATAATTCACTCATGCTCGTATCCACATCTTGCAGATCAGCTATATTGGTGTAGGTTCCTCGACCAATTTGTGAGGATTTATTCATAAAATAATTATTTGGAGCTGGACCTATTGCCACAGTAAATAAACGAGCGGAACGAATATCCTGATTGATTTGCTGAAATAATTGAGTCTCATTACCAACTGACCCATCAGTGATAAAAACTATTTGTTTCAAATATTCAGGATTGATCTCATCTTCCAAAGCGAGCTGCAAAGCTGGAGCCATGTTGGTTCCTCCATCGGCGTTGAGTTTATCAATAAACTCAACGGCTTTGTTTAGGTTTTGTGGTGTTGCAGAAACCGATTTGACAAATAACTCCGTTGCAAAGGAGTTAAACTCTACGATGTTGAATAAGTCACTCTCATTCAATTGAGTGAGACCAAAAAGCAGTGCATCTTTGGCAGCATTCATGGCTGTTCCTTGCATCGAACCGGATGTATCAATAATGAAAACCAATTCCCGTTTTTGGGAAATTTTGACCGATTGCTTTGGAGGCAACAACATCATAAGGACATATTCGGAGTCAACCGTTTTCTCGCTAAACATCGCAGCAATAGGCTCATTACCTTGTTTGGGATACCAGCGTAACACGAAGTCATTAGAATCATACAAAAACTCGTCGGTCAAATTGATAGAGTGTAAATAATTATTTTGCGTGATTTCGACATCGTGATGGAGGCTTTTGAGTTCTGTTAATTCAAAACCGGCTTCCAGGTTAATGTTTATATTGCGAAACTTTGTATCTGTAATTGTAGAAAGCGGGAGAGTATCATTTTGAAAATCACTATTTTCATCAAATAAATAATCTTGCATAAAACGACTTTTTATAGCGAGTGGTAACCGAAAGTCGAAATGCCCTGAATCATATCTGAGTGATTGCTGATAACTGATTTCCACAGAGACTTTTTCATTCGGCATGATATTCGCAACATCGGTGGTGAATAAATTGGGTCGATATTGCTTAACAATACTGGCTGCCAACCCTTGAGACTTGGCATTATCATAAATTTGTTGAGCTTGCTTTTTCTCATGAATTTCACCTTCAATCACACGCTTGCCGATAATCAATTTCATTCCATAAACGGCAGCATTTTCGGCAACCGGAAAAGCATACATCCCTTCGTCAATCCACTCTGTTGAACTATTGATGAATGTTTGTTTAATTTGGACTTCGGCAATAATTCCGGAGATATTGACATTATATTCTGAGTTGATGAGCTCCAGATTGGAATAATTATTGCCCTGCTTGTTATAGGAAAGCATCATGCCTGTATCAACATCATCCAGGTTGAAATAGGTTTGTGCCTGAACCTGATACATTCCCAAAAAAAACATGGCTAAAATGAACAAAACCGCATCTCTCCAGTTGAGTCCTAGTCCTTTGTACATTTTATATTTCTTTGAAGTGATGCTTTTTTCAGCAAAATTTTTATAAAAATCTCTTTCCAGATTTTCACGAATATTTTTTTCATTGATGGTTTTTCTTGTCATATCGAATCTCAGTAATCATAGCTTATGACAAATTAAACCTCCCAAACCTGCAAATGCTCAGTCAGTTTACTGATAGATACTGATGATTTATGGCAGAATTATGGCGATTCGTTATGCCAATGACTTTCTTTCAGTGAGCGAATGATTTCTATACCTCTGTACCCGTAAATTGGATTGGTTTGTTCTGCCAATTCATCGGAAAGTTGAATTGCTATAGCTGCCGGAGTTGCGTTGTTAAGAGCAGATTGTTTGAAGACTCTTAAAGTCGTTTGATAGATGGAAAACTCATAATCTTTTTGCAAGTGTCTTTCAAAAAAGGAGTCATTTTGAACATACCCGGCTTGCTCGTCGGCACAGTTGACAATACCCATTCGGTTCACCAGGAAATCAGGAACATAGGTGATTCCTTGTTCTTTTAATAGCAAACTGTCTGATTCTGACGATAACAATTGATTATTGGCTGCTCCACATATGATTTTTGCTTGAATCTTGGGAATGGTTTGTTGATTGATAATTGCACCGGTAGCGCATGGAGCCAAAATATCACAGTCTTCAAATAAAATAGAGTTGTCTCCAATGTCAACCAATCGGGCATGCAAATTTTGATTGGAATATTTGTTCTGAACCTTTTTTACGAGTTCAGGGTTAATGTCTGCGGCAATGATTTGCTTTACACCTCTTTCAAACAAATAACTCATCATGGGTTCTGCAACATTTCCCATGCCTTGAATAGCAACAGTTTTGTTTTTCAATGTTCCCAAATTTAAAAATTCAATCGCCGCTTCCATTCCACAAACGACGCCCAAAGCGGTTGCCGCAGATGGATTGCCACTTCCGCCAAAAGAAGAAGGAATGCAGGTTGTGAAACGGGTTTGAGAAAAAATATTTGCCATATCGGCTTCACAAGTACCAACATCTTCAGCGGTAATATAGCAACCATTTAAGGAACTGATAAACCGACCATAATTTCGATAAATGCTATTTCGATACTCAGGGTTGTTTTTATCGAAGTTCTGATTATGAATCATAATGCCTTTGCCACCACCCCACCAGAGATTTGCCAAAGCATTTTTGCGAGTCATTCCCTGTGCCAGTCGCATCCCATCGGCAAAAAAATCATCCATGCTTTGATATTGCCAAAATCTTAATCCACCGGCTGCCTGACCACGATTGGTTTTATGGATAAAAGCAGACATTAACACGTCATGTTCATCGGATAGCTGAAAAAACAAACCTTCATGTTTAGCGAAATCAGGAGAGTTGTTGGTTATGGTATCGGCAATTGATTGCAGTACTTGGTGTGAAGCTACAAGTTTGCTGTTTTCTTCATCATAAAAAAAGTAAAAACGATTGATTGAATTTGCTTTTAAAAAATCAATGAACCGAGTTGGTTTCATTGTTAACAAGTCAGAAGGCTTTGACATAGAGAACAATCACGAGTTAATAATGTTTAAATGATGGGTTGTTTTAGTACATTCCCGGGAAGGAGCTCACTTTTTCAACTTTTAAATCGGGAAAAGAGCTGACAACCTGAACTTTGAAATCAGGGAACGAATCCACAACCTGCCACTGTCCGCAGCTACTTGGAAAAGAACTCACAAACTCAACTTTAATATCCGGGAAAGAGCTGACATACTGAATGGTTAAATCAGGGAAAGAATCCACAAACTGGACTTTGCCATACAAATTGATTCCTTTTTTCTTACAGCTGGGTTTGGATGAAGAAGAGGATTTCTTAGAGTCCGACTTCTTTGAACTCGAACCACCGGCATAAGTGGGCATTTCTTTTGAATACTGACTGTAATCAGCTTTTGAACTACTGCTGCTCGAGCCACCCGAGTCTAATAAAATAGCTACGACCAAAGTTGCAACAATAACGATTATGATTTTTATTTGCTCAGGATTCATAGAGTCATCTCCGGATTATGATATATTCACATTCTGTTTATGATACCAGTAACAATTCAATCAATGCAACTGATAGATTTAAAAGGAATTGGAAAAAAAACCGCTGAAAAGCTCGAGTTGCTTGGAATTACTCACGTCAATGATTTGTTATTTCATCTGCCTTTGCGTTATCAGGATAAAACAAGGGTTTCAAAAATAATCAATCTGAGTTTTGGTCAAACCGCATTGGTTGAAGGAGAAATCATTCGAAGTTATCTCAACAATGCACGCAAGCCCATGTTGATTTGTGAAATCAACGACGGTACACAAACGCTGGCGTTAAAGTTTTTTAATCACTTTTATTCGCAAAGAGTAAAAATGCAGCAAGGAAAAAACATTCGTGCTTTTGGAGAGCTCCGTTACGGAAAAGATATGCCGGAAATGCTGCATCCTGAGTACTGGCACTTTGAAGACGAAAATTTGCCACTGGAGAAATCATTAACTGCAATTTATCCCAAATCCGAAGGCATCAATCAGGCAACGGTTCAAAAAGCCATGAACCAAGTCATCAAATTGTTAGCTAATAATGAAATTGCCGTGACCGAATTTCTACCTGATGATTTGCTCGAAAAGTTGGACTTTCCTAACTTGTATGATGCATTGGTTTATATTCACAAACCACCGCCTCAAGCTGATACCGAACAACTGATGGCGGGAGTTCATATCACTCAACAAAGATTGATAATGGAGGAAATTCTGGCTCATCTTTTAGCAATGAAAAAGCTCAAGCAACAAGCTAAAAAGAATTTAGCTCCTCAGCTTCCGGTTAGCCAAACCACAATTCAACTTTTTTTGAAAAAATTACCTTTTCAGCTGACCAATGCTCAACGAAAAGTATGTAAGGAAATCTATGCCGATATTGAAAAGAACCATCCTATGCAGAGATTGGTCCAGGGTGATGTCGGAAGTGGTAAAACAGTTGTAGCAGCAATGTCGATCCTGGCAGCGAAAGAGAACAACTTTCAGTCAGCGATTATGGCTCCGACGGAAATTCTGGCAGAGCAACATTACAAAACCATGCAAAACTGGTTTACTGATGATGAACTCGTCTTTTTATCAGGAGCGATTAAAGGCAATCAGCGAAAAGAAGTCTTAGCAAAGATTTCATCCGGAACATCGGTCATTATTGGTACTCATGCACTATTTCAGGATGATGTTGAGTTTTTCAATCTGGGTTTAGTGATTATTGATGAACAGCATCGTTTTGGAGTTCACCAAAGATTAGCTCTGAAAAACAAAGGACATGAAAACAGTTTGCAACCCCACATGCTGATAATGACCGCCACACCAATTCCACGAACGCTGGCACAAACCGCTTATGCCAATCTGGATATTTCTGTGATTGACGAACTTCCACCCGGCAGGCAGGAGATTTCAACACTAGTGGTTTCAAACGACAAGATGTCACAAATTGCCGAACGAATCCGCGCCAACTGCCGGCAAGGAGCACAGGCATACTGGGTATGTACTTTAATTGAAGAGTCGGAAGTTTTACGGGCAAAAGCTGCCAGCGATACTTTTGAAGAGTTACAAAAACAATTTCCTGATTTACGCATCGGACTGGTTCATGGACGATTAAAATCCGATGATAAAAACCGGGTTATGAATCAATTCAAACAACATGAACTGGACTTATTGGTTGCAACAACAGTTATTGAAGTTGGTGTTGATGTTCCCAATGCCAGTCTTATGGTGATTGAAAATGCCGAACGGCTCGGGCTTTCACAACTTCATCAGCTCAGAGGTCGGGTTGGTCGAGGAAACAAAAAAAGTCATTGTGTGTTGATGTATCAGTCGCCATTGGGAGAAATTGCGCGCCAAAGACTGGACATTATGCGAAGCACCAATGATGGTTTTGTCATCGCCAGAGAGGATTTGAAAATTCGAGGAGCCGGGGAATTGCTCGGCAGCAAACAAAAAGGTAGCGTCCGATTTCGTTTAGCTGACATTGACAGAGATAAGCATCTCTTTCAAACGGCTCAAAATATTGCCAGTGAACTGATTCAAAATTACCCAGAAACTTGCCAAAACATCATCGACCGTTGGATTATCGCAAATGAAGAAGTGAGTAATGTGTAGTTACTTCTATTAGCCTTTATCTATATTTTTGATAAATCTTTTCAACCCAATCTATTTTTTCTTCAAACTCAGAGAATAGTTTTTGTAAATCTTTTGGTAGATTTTGAGGAAGTTCTAACCCATATCCTTTTGGCATTTTGAAAGGAGCAAGTAGTGCAGCGGCGGTGAGGTCGACTCTGGAAAAGTTGTTTCCAACAAGAAATTTGCCATTTGATAGACGTTCATTAATCTTATCAACAACCGCATGAATTTTTGCTTTTGATTTGTGAAAGTTTTCCTCGTTGATTTGCATAAAATAGCGCATTTTTTGTTGCAGCTTCGGGAATGCAAATTTTAATAGAAATTTTCCGTACCACGGGCCTTTGTGAGTCAGAAATGGAATAACGATTTTTGGGTGTTCCAGTAAAATATGATAGCAACAAAGTCGAACCGGAACACCAAGATTTTCATCTAAATATCTTTCCCAATCTAAAGCCTGTTGTTTTTCTTCAGAATTTATCGGTGTCAGCGCATTTTGCGGATACTTTGTGTCCAGATAAGTGATGATATCAGCAGAGTTTTGCAAGGTTTTTTTGCCATCAACTAAAACAGGAACCGAAGACTTGGGATTTGCTTGTTTGATTTTTTTGATGTGAAATCCCGGAAGCAAATTGATTGTCTGATACTCAACTCCTTTGAAATCAAGTGCCCAACGAACCTTTTCGCAGTAGTGCGAAATAGGAAACTGATAAAGCTGAACCATGATGGCTTTAAACCCTGTTATAGAAAATACAGATTATTTTGCAATACCGGCTCGATGGATGCAAGTTGTTGTTCCGTATCGGCAATAATAGCAATCGATCCTTTCTCCATCGCCACCAAAGACGCTTTTGAACGGTCGATATCAAACTCAACACGTTTTTGATCGAGATTTGTTCTTGGCATGTAATAAACCGTCACCAACCCCTGATCCGTTGAAACCACCATGTGCACGCCGGTTCCATTGGGTGTGTGACAATTATGAATGAATACAACTTTGCCTAAATCACCATTCACACCGGTTTTAAAGTCTGCAAATACACTTTTTATTTTGGCGAGCTCAATCGGTTTGGCTGATAATGGCACATTAGATTCATCAATAAATGCTCTTGAGATATATTCTTCAACAGTATTTGGTTGGCTGTTATACCAAAAAAAGGATGCAAAAATAAAAGAGAATAGCAGACTTGCAGCCATGGCATAATTTTTAAACGATAAAGTTTCTTTCTGATTGGTTGTTTGTCGCAGAATGATTGAGTCTTTGAGATTGTCCGGAGCTTTAATTTGTAAAGCATTCTTTAATGTTTTTTCAAACTCCATTGCTTCTTCGTACGCTTTGGCACAGCGCAAATCTTCTTTACGCAAGCGGTGGAACTCTTCATCTTTTGTGTAAGAATCTTTTAATAGTTGTTGTTTAAATTCAAAGTAATTCATAATACTTTCCCAATTTTACTTTCCCTGGAAAGAGCTTTTTGAAGTTTAGCTCTGGCTCGAAACAATTGTGTCATGACGGCACTTTTTGAGATGTTGAGTTGTTCAGCAATTTCATCACAGCTAAACCCACCGATGACTTGTAGAATCAGTGGTTCAGAGTATTTTTTTTCCAGCTTTAATATGGCGTCCCTAACAATATCAGCTTCGGCTTTATCATCGGGAGCCAGGGGTTTGCTATCTTCGATGTCAAAATCTAATTCGTCCAAACTGGTTATTGGTGGAATCTTTTTCTCAAACTGACGAACAAACTCTCGTCTTAAAATGATGAAAATCCAGCTTTTTGCTGCTTTCTCATCTTTCAACGAATCGAGTGCCCGCCATGCACGCAGATAAGTTTCCTGCACCAAGTCTTGTGCCATCGCTTCATTTTTACATAACCAAAAGGCAAAACGATACAAATCATCACTCAGGTGGCCTATTAAGGCATCAAATTTTCGTTCTTTTTGTCTCATCGTAGCAATAGACCCGAATCAACCAATAATCTTTCAGTCCAAATAATATTTTGCTGAAAAATATTCTCGTTCATCGTTTCCAATCACTTTTATTTGATACTGGTTGTTTCTTATTTCAGATTTATCAACAGTTATTTCAAAACCGTGAAACGGAGAATCGGGGTCTTGGAGTTGAAAATATAACATGTCAATTGTCGTGATTGGTTGTTTATATTTCGAAATCAACATATCTTTTTTAGTATGCAGATACAATTTTTTTACTCCGAATCTATGAAAAAACACCCAGCCCTTTATTTTCAGATGGTTATTTTCAGCAGCTTCATGATGAGCATAAATTAGTGGTGGCAGTTCGCAGGTGTCAGCTCCATTATTCACCTCAAACACGTGGAACAGTTTTCCGCTTTGTTTATTGTTGATACCTTTTATGTAGTGGAGTTGGTTGAAACTGTCACATAATCCAGCATAATAACCACCTTTCAAAGAGAGTTTTATTGCCGAGTCTTCAATGACCAATAATGCATGTTTTTTGAATTTTTTCGGCTCATTCAATAACAAACCCATGATTTCAAGCTGCTTTTGTCTTCCATGTTTGATATTTTTTTCATGTGGGAGGACATTTAGATTGTTGCTGTCATTTAATTCAAAAGCCAATTCAGCTCCTGTCATAAAATAGTCAGTGATGAGGTTTTTAGTATTGTATTTTTTTTGTAATTGAGAAACCTCATCTGCGAGTTGTTTCCAGCCGGTTGAATTATCAAAAAATCGTGACTGCCAATATGAAAATGGTTGCTTGAAGAGTATTAACATAATTAAAAACAAAATTGAAAAAGCTAAACCACTGTATATCGACCATCGAACAATCCGCTGATTTTGGACCAATCCGATACTCATAACGAGAACCGGGATATAGGAAATCAATAACCAATGAAATGAGGTCCTGATATTATCGGCAAAAAGACCTGTGAAAATATAAAAAAACCAATGAATGAGGGCTGTCGATAAAACCCAATTGATAATAGTTTGATTGGAAAAGGTTTTCGTGTTTGCTCTTAGTGTTTTAACCCAAAGATACAAAACTACAGGAGAAACTACTATAACTTGAGAAATAATTAAATATAAATTTTCAGCCTGAAATGACCACGGATGGCGATTAGAAAATTGAAAAACAAATAATGGAAATTCATTTTCCATATTGAATGCTAAAATTGGTATAAAACCGATTAACATGATTGGAAATGAAATCAGCAACAATGGCTTTATAGCACTCTTATCACCACGAAAATGATAGAGGTAAACAATCCCGGCAAAGAATATCCAAATCCAAATTCTGACATGAATATTTACTGCAAGAGCCAGTAATACACCCAATAAAACCCATGTCCATTTGTTTTGACTAATTGTCAGATAAATGATCCAAATAACAAAAACCAGCATCCAGATATCAGGCAATGCAAGCAGAGCGACTACTGTTAATAATGGCACTGACAATATCAATAACCAACTGGTAACGAATTTGGTTTCTTTAAAAAGTTGGCGTTGAATTAAAGTTATTGCAAAAAAAATACTGAAATAACCCAGAAAAGCAAAAGTTCGAACACCAAAGTAAGTGTTCCCGAATATTTTAGTGCTTAATGCAATCATCCAGACATTCCATCCAGGTATTTCGCTGTAGGAAAGAGAAGGAAATCGGCTTTCCAGCCAATAAAAGGACTCATCACCGAAGAGTTGCAGGTTAATAACTAACCAAAGTTGCAGTGCTAAAACCGCAATTAAGACGATTGATGAAACTAAATAATTTCGGGAAATCAACACTGTGGAATTTTCAGATATTTCCCGGCTCTGATCAGGTAATTCGGAGCTTTCAATTTATTGATTCTGGCAATTTCAGTTTTGCTGGTGCATCGAAATTTTCTGGCAATTTTATTCAGGGAGTCGCCTTGTTTGACTCGGTAACTAATCAATACCATATTATTTTTGAAATCAGAGTCATGAAATGACTTTGCCATTTTCATAAATTCCGAGTTCTGGCAGTTTGTTTGGTAAACAGGCAAGAGGCTTTCCGGAATAATGATTTCCGTGCCTGATTTAATGGTTTTATCAGCTTTAATTCCAAAATTCAGGTTGCGTAAAACTCTGAACCATCCTTCTTCACGCTGTTCTTGGCCAAAGCAAGCGGCAAGTTCACTGAGAGAGGTATCGTTGTCAGCGATAACACTTGTAACTTGAGTATTAATAGTATGCAGGGAGACATTAAATTTCTCAGGACTTTGAAAAATCAACATGGCAGCAATAACCGTTGGAATGTAATATCGAGTTTCATGGGGAAGCTCGTAAAAAAAGTTTTTATCCCAGATAGATTTGTTTGCATGGCTTTTGTTCATTCTCGCAAAGCGGTTTTCCCCGGAATTATATGCTGCCAGCATTTTTGCGACATCACCATCATAAAGTGCTAGTTGTTCGTTGATGTATTTTGCCGCTGCTTCCGCAGATACATAAGGATTATATCGAGCATCATAAGCGCCGTAGTTGCCTGTTGCTCCAAGCCTTTTAGCGGTAGCAGGCATCAGTTGAAACAACCCGGCAGCTCCGGCTCTGGAATTGGAGTGGACACGACCGCCACTTTCCTGTGACATAATTCCTAAAACTAAAGCCTCCTGAATATCAAACTTATTAAATTCAGGAAGGATTTTATCTCTAAAAAACTGATAATAGTGCCAAGTATTAATCAGCTGTGGGCGCTTCCACGTCAGCCACTCATTGAGGGCACCTTTCACCAGTTCATTATTCATATAGTCACTGGAAAGAACCAGATCGTTTGTCGTATTTGGAGAAACAGTGACAATTTTTGACAAATGTTCGGTTTCGGTTTCCTTTTGTGAGGTCACAATATCCTTGTTCAGCAACCAAGCATCCAGCTTTTCTTGCAACTCCTCTTTACAAGGGTTGCTTAAATAACAAGAGTCTAATGAATCCAGTAAATTTAAAACACTTGGTTCTGTACTTCCTTGTTCAGAAATCACGCTGCTTTCTTTGAGATCGGGGTTGTTTCTTGTAGGCGTACTTTGACACCCAACAAATAAAAGGACTGATAAAAATGTAACTATAGTTTTTTTCATTGTTTGTTTTTACAGTTTGCGAAGCATTGTGTATTATAATCGCAAGAGGGGTGTTAATTATGAGTATTTTGGCTTCAATAAAAAAGTTAATGAGATTATCGTTTATCTCAAAGGAATTGACAAGCCAAGAGTCAGAACAATTACAATTGGCGATTTCGGCTTTAATGATTGAAATGATTCGAGCAGACTTTATTGAACTTCAAAAGGAGAGACAGATCATGCATGATGTGCTTACCGCTAGCATGGATTTGACAGAGTCGCAAACGGAGAAGTTGATTGAAAATGCTGAAACTCACAGTGACTATACCATTTCATTGCAATTGCATACCTCGGTAATCAATAATTTTCTGAACCGATCAGAAAAGAAAACGTTTATCAAAAACCTTTGGATTATGGCGAATATTGATGACGAACTTCATGATCTCGAAATGAATCTGTTGAGTGAAGTTGCCGGTCTTTTGGGGTTCAACCAAATCCAATTAAAACAATTGTGTAAAGCAAGCTAACAGGTGGATTTATGGATTTAACTCATTTCCTTAAAATAATGAAAGAGAAAAATGGCTCCGATATGTTTTTAAGTACCGGAGCGCCTATCAATATTAAAGTTGAGGGTGAGTTGCAACCCTTGGGTAGCACTCCGTTGCCAAATGGCCTGGTTAAAAAGATTGCATATTCGATTATGAGCGAAGGTCAGGTTCCTGAGTTTGAAAAAACTTTGGAAATGAATTTAGCGATTTCGCTTCCCAGTGTCGGACGTTTTCGTGTCAATGTTTTTAAACAACGCAATGAAGTCGGAATGGTGATTCGTACCATTAAAACGGAAATCCCGACGGCTAAAGAGTTGAAAATCCCGGAATTATTGAATGAGTTAATTCTTGAGAAAAGGGGTTTGATTCTGGTCGCCGGAGGAACCGGCTCCGGTAAATCAACCACTATGGCATCCATGATTAATCACCGAAATGAAAACATGACCGGTCATATTTTAACCGTGGAAGACCCGATTGAGTTCATGCACAAGCATAAGAAATCAATTGTTAATCAACGTGAAATTGGTTCCGATACTCATGGCTATGCGCCGGCTTTGAAAAATGCTTTGCGTGAAGCTCCGGATGTGATTTTGATTGGAGAGATTCGAGATATGGACACAATGGAAGCGGCTATTTCGTTTGCAGAAACCGGTCATTTGTGCCTGGCAACAATCCATGCCAACAACTCCGACCAAGCCATTGAAAGGGTGTTAAACTTTTTCCCTACAGATTCCCACAAAAACATTTTGTTAAATTTGGCACTGAATATTAAAGCCATTGTTGCTCAGCGTTTGGTTAAAGATAAACAAGGCTACCGATTGCCGGCAGTTGAAATTTTAATTAATACGCCAATGATTCGAGAAATGATTCGTCGCGGAGAGGTGAATAAACTAAAAGAGGCGATGGAAAACTCTTTGGATGATGGCATGCAAACATTTGATTCCTGTCTCTATGATCTTTATAAAAACGATGTAATCACTTTACAAGAGGCTTTGCAGAATGCTGACTCCTCACAAGGTCTGGAGGTTAAAATCAGTCTCAGTCAGGGCGGTGAAGATGATCCGGCTTTAGGTGGAGAAATACAAAGTAGTGGTGACAGCTTTTTTTAAATTTGAAGGCATCAACTTATCGTAGTTTTGGTGTTAAATTAAGGCCATAGTATTTTAGACATTAGTCCATTAGATATGTATAATGTTCAAAATATTGCATATATGGTTTGTTGATGCCCAAAATTTTAAATATAGTTATAGTGTTTTTGTTTCTGCTGTCAGGGACTTCTTGCACACAATCCGACTCAATAGAAGTATCGCATAACGAACCCGTCAAAAAAAAAGATAGCAAGTATCCCGGAAAAAAAGTATATCGGCATTCTATGGATGGAACACCGACCACGCTTGATCCTGTTCGTGCAGCAGTTATCTATTCCAATTTTGTTGTTCTCAATATTTTTGATACATTATATTCCTATAAATACCTTGCCAGACCTTATGAATTAAAACCCAATCTTGCCACTTCAATGCCGGAAGTGAGTGAAGATGGTCTAACCTACACTATAAACATTAAGAAAGGTGTGTTTTTTCATGATGATGTGTCTTTTGAAAATGGTGTGGGAAGAGAGTTAGTTGCACAGGATGTTATATATTCGATACAGAGACACTTTGATAAACAGTTTCAATCACAAGGCGCATGGCTTTTTTCCGGTCGAATCGTTGGGTTGGATGACTGGAAAAAGAATGGTTCGGATTACTCTCAGGAAATAGAGGGCTTACAAGCCATTGATAGTCACACAATTCAAATCAGGCTAATAGAACCGTATCCGCAACTTATTTACACCTTGGCAATGGGTTTTACTGCTGTTGTCCCAAGGGAGGCTGTCGAACATTACGGAGTTGAGTTTGGTTCAAAACCGGTTGGTTCAGGGCCGTTTATTTTGGATTCATTCAATCAAGAAAAAGCCGTGTTATTTGCAAATCCAAAATTCAGGAATGAACCCTTAGATTTAGCTTATGAAGGCTATGATGAAGACAAACACGGTTTTACCGGGGTCAAAGTTCTGGATGGTCTCTCTCCTCCTTACATAGATGTGATGGAAATACACTTTGTTATGGAAACGTCTTCGCGCTGGAACTCATTCACCAAAGGAGATGAAATTCAATACACAACAGTTCCTAAAGAAAAAGCCAGTACTGTTATTCAAAGCAAAAAGCCTTTGACACTTTACCCGGAAATAGTGGAAAAATATCATCATACATTTATGGTAGAGTCAGGATTCGTGTATTCAGGATTCGATATGTCGAATCCCAAATTTGGTGTGACTGGTGACCCGGTTCAGGATGAGAAAAATAAAGCTCTGCGATGTGCAATTCGAAAAAGTTTTAACTGGGATCAAAGAAATCGAGCGTTTTATTTCAATCTGGGAACAGTTTTCCCCGGTGCTATCACCCCGTCAGTAATGGAGTTTGACCCTGACTTTGACAAAGAATCGATTACTTTGGATATTGAGGGAGCCAAAAAACTATTAGCTGATGCTGGATGGACTCCCGAGTCTTTGCCTGTTTTGGAGTATCATTCTACCGGTGGAACTCTGTACAGAATGTTTTATGAACAGTTTCGTGGATTCTTAAAAAAAATCGGATATCCGGTTAACAAAATTAAATTTAAACCTTATCCCAGCTTTGGTGCTTTTAATAAAGCTTTGAAAAATGGCAAGACACCTTATTTTTCTTTGGCATGGGGGTTGGATTATCCCGATGCGGAAAACACATTGCAATTATTCTATGGGCCAAATCATGCGCCCGGATCAAACAATTTCAACTACATGAATCCTGAATTTGATAAGAAATTTGAAGAAGCAAAAATAATGCAGCCTTCACCGGAGAGAACTAAACTTTATAATGAGCTAAACCAAATAATAGTTGATGATTGTGTTGCCGTTTCCGGTTTGGCTCGCAACCGAATCTATCTATGGCATAAAGACACAATAATGTTTCCTGACCGTGAGATTTTAGGCGGTTTCTTTGCCAAGTATGTTGATGTTAAAAATTAAGGGTTATTTGGAATGGATGTATTAAAATTTGCGATAAGAAAACTTTTGGGTGGCATCCCCTTAATCCTTGGCGTTACGTTTATTGCATTCTTGCTGATGGTGTATTTCGGTCCGGATTTAACTTATGAAAAGCTCGGGAAAAACCCGACACCGGAAGAAATTGCCGAAATCAGACATCAGCTTGGCTATGATCAACCGTTTTTAACCCGTTACGGAACTTATTTAAAGCAACTGGTAACACTGGATTTTGGTTATGCGGATATTCGTGACTTAAAGGTTTCAGATATTCTCAAAGAAACTATGCCGGTTTCACTTCATTTAATCATTCCCGGATTTATCTTGGGGAATGTGATTGCCGTGATATTAGCCTTGATTGCGGCGTATCATCGGAGCTCGTGGGTTGATAAATTGATTATGACCGGCTCGGTAATTGGCATGAGCATTTCGTTTTTAATCGTAATCATTGTTTTTCAACTGATTTTTTCATCGTCTTATGGATTAGGATGGTTTCCGGTTCGGGGCTGGGAAATTTATGATGCCGATGGCGGAATCATTTGGCTCGAATATCTCAAATATGTCACTGTTCCGACGTTGGCAACCGTATTTGTTGCGTTGGGTTACAACACGCGATTTTATCGAGCTGTTTTGGTTGAAGAAATGACCAAAGATCATGTCCGAACTGCAAAAGCATTTGGTCATGGAACTAAAACTTTATTGTTTAAAGGTGTATTGAAAAACGCTATGGTTCCGATAATTACCCGAGTGATGTTTTCGATTCCGCTGGTGGTAGTTAGCGGAAGTTTGTTGATTGAAAGTTATTTTGGGATTCCCGGGGTTGGGAAGGTCACTTATGATGCCATTCTTGCCGGCGACCAAAATATTTTGAAAGCCATAGTCGGTCTTACCGCTGTATTGTTTGTTATTGTCCTGTTGTTGACAGATATTTTATACCGTGTTTTTGATCCAAGAGTTGAGTTGAAATAGAGGAGTTGGTTATGAATACGAAATCTATCGAAATATCAACCATGGAGAAAGGTCATTCGGTCTGGGATAAAGCATGGTATAAATTTAAAAACGATGGAATGGGTAAACTCGGAGCATTGATAGTTCTGGTTTATTTTATCATTGCTTTGGCTGTGTGGTTTGGTTTTGTTGGTGGAAACTGGAGTGATACCAGCGATGCTTTGAGCGAAGGACCATCCATGCAACATTGGTTTGGAACCAATCAGATCGGACAAGATATATTCGCACGGGTGATTTTTAGCACTAAAGTAGCGTTTGAAGTCGGCTTGGTTGTTGCCATATTTTCTACATTGTTAGGTTCAGTTTTAGGTTCGCTTTCAGGGTATTATAGTGGAACGTGGGTTGACTCGGTGATTTTATGGCTGATGGGAGTGTTGGACTCGATTCCTTTTTATTTATTTGTGGCAGCTGTTGCCTATGCCTTGAAAGAAAATCCTTTTGCTATGCATATAGCTATGATTTCAACCTTCTGGACAGGGACAGCGAGAGTGATTCGAGGTGAGGTTATCAAACTCAAAGGACAAGAGTTTGTAGAAGCCGCACGTTCAATTGGTGTTGTGGAATCAAGAATCATTTTTAAACACATTACACCAAACACCTCTCATATCTTGCTTGTTCAGGCAACCATTGCTTTTGTTGCAGCGATTAAGTCGGAAGTGATACTGAGTTTCTTGGGTATGGGTGTTAAGGATGGTGTGAGCTGGGGTTTGATGATTTCAGAATCAACTCTGGATATTCAAGCAGGGTATTTTAATAATTTTATTGCGTCTTCGATGTTTATGTTTGTTTTAGTGATTGCATTCAATATGTTTTCAGATTCCATGCAGGATGCTTTAGACCCCAAAAAGGTAAGCTGATGAAACTATTTAGTTTAATTATTGTATCGTTAATGTTGGTTTCCTGTGGAGAGCCAAATAATCATTTTCGCAGACAAAAAGCACCACCGGATGTTAAAATCAATTTTATAGATATTGCCAAGAAAGAAGTTCAACTGCGATTCGAATACCGCTCGTACCGCCCAAGAAAACTGGAAGAAATTGCCTGTCAGATTATAGTTAATGACAATAAGGAAATTTCAATAGATTCAAAACCAAAATTACAGTTTGAATCTTTTTCTACTGAAATCATTACATTCAAGAAAGTGAAACTGAATGTCTTTGAGCCCGGCCAGGAACAAATTCGTTATTTGCTGGATTGTGAGGTTGATTATGATACCGGTAAGGAATTTGCTGTTAAAAGATCAGCACTTTATCTGGTTCCCGGCTCAGTTAATCAGTATCGATAAAACTTATTGGTTGATTTTGTTGAATATTTTTATTTTCTTTCGCATGAAAACATTCGGGAAAAGTCGTTTGATGAAATATTGTATTCTTGAGTCTTTGTGACTGATAATCATGAATTGCTTTTTCTGAATTCCTACATATATATCTTTTGCCACATCTTCCGCACTGACACAGGAGTTTTTCATTTGCTTCTCAACAAAACTTTTGGTTTTATCAGAAGCAGAGTCCATGCTTTCAACCAGGTTTGTCGGGAAAAAAGCAGGGCAAGCAACACTCACGCCAATTCCATACTGATTTAACTCTCCATGCAGTGTTTCCGAAAACGCAATCACTCCGGACTTGGCAACATTGTATGACATCATTCCCGGCATCAAAGCAATTCCGGCAAATGATGCAATATTGACAATGTGAGCCTGTTGGTTTTGTTTGATGAGTGGTAAAAAGGCTTTTGTGATGTATATAACACTCATTAAATCCAAAGAAATAAGCCGTTGCCACTCTTCGTAAGTCGTTTGAGGCAATGTTCCGGCACTGGCAACACCGGCATTATTAATCAACACATCTATTTTTTGATGATTGTCCTGAACCTCTTTATACAAACTCTCAATATCTTCAATGCTTCCGATATTGCAATGGTAGTATTCAGCCTGATAGCCTTGTTGTTTTATTTCTTCGACAAAAGCACGCCCTGACTCATCTTGAATATCCACCACCAAAACATTATAGTTTTTTTCGACAAAGAGTTGAGCCATCGCTTTGCCCAAACCACTGGCGGCTCCTGTTATTAATACATTTCTCATAGAAAGGATTGTAAAGGAATAAAGTTATAAAATCGAATGAAGTGACCATAATTAACAGCATGATTGCTAAAGATTATCTGTAAACAATCAGTTAATCAGGTTAAAATCCATCCATGAAAAATATTTTTGCCAATTGCACATTTTTAAAATCGGCTCACATCGTTTCACAACTACCGGATGATATCGGTTTGGAAATTGCTGTTGCTGGGCGATCCAACGCCGGAAAATCAACCACTATCAATGCATTAACCGGCAATAAAAAAATGGCGAAGATTAGTAAAACTCCGGGAAGGACACAGTTACTGAACTGTTTTGATTTGGGTGATAATCGTCGCTTAGTCGATTTGCCCGGTTACGGATATGCAAAAGTGCCTGTTAAGATTAAACAGCATTGGGACAGGGAAATTGAGCAATATTTGCAGAAAAGAAAAAGTCTGATTGGTGTTGTTGTAGTCATGGATATTCGTCATCCTTTAAAGGATTTTGATAAACAGTTTTTATATTGGGCGGATCAGTCCGGTTTGTTTTCGCATGTTCTGCTGAATAAAGCGGATAAGTTTAAATCCGGCAAACAAAAAGCTATTTTGTTGCAAGTTAAAAAAGAATTAATCAATATTTCTAGAACTTCCACTGTGCAAATTTTTTCCGGTTTAAAAAAAGAAGGTATTGAGCAATTATCACAAACGCTTTATTCTTGGTTTAACGACCCGGGTGTTGTTCATGTAGAGCAACAAAATGAGGAGCAAGATGGCGAATAAACTGTTACAGGGTTTATTGTCGATAGAGTTCTTCTCAGGACCTGAAAACAATCCAAAAAGAGAGTTGTTGCAATCTGAAACTAAACGGCTCAACGAACAAATTAGTAAAGAATTGCAAACAATCTTACCAAATCTAAAGAGTAGTTCCTATGCAATTGCAGGCGGTTTGTACCAAAGTAATGAAATTTTACAACCCGGTTTCCCAATACACTCTCAAATCCGTCAGTACCTGAATGCCGCATTAAAAGGAGAAAACAATAAACGCAACCAATTGATTATTGGTGCGAATGCCCAAGGCTTGCCGGAGGGGTTGCAAACCAAAGGTTCCAATTCAGGTTCGCCATTGCTGTTGATACCTTTTGTTGTATTGACAGAAAACGAACAAACGCAAAGTGTTTTTGAAAATGAGCTGATGCATAAGGGCATGGTTTCAAGGGAATTATTTTTACAATTGCAATCCACTTTGGGTGTCAAAATACGACATGCCAACTTTATGACTGTGCTGGATTTGGCTGCGATGATGCACAATCATTATCAGATGATGGGATTTGACGGGCTGTGGGAAATTCTGGAAGAGTCTCTTTTTAATTCAGCTCCTGAGAAAAAAGTAATATTACCTCAGGGGAACGAGTTTTATCTTTCCAAAAAAATTGTATTCACACCTTTTTACACGTTCCACTATTGGCAATCTCTCAAGCAAAAGCATAATGGTGAAAATGAAGAAAAATCCTATCTGATTTATACACAAATCCAAAGGCAATACGTCTCGACGCTAACCGAACATGGTTTGGATGTGCGTCAATTTTTACCAAACTCTGATGTTTCAAAAGAGAGCCATATTTGCTTTGCAACGCTGGACAAATATAAACTTACAGGAGATTATTATCACGAAGTGATAAAGACAGTTTTTAATCGTGAAATCTGCAATATTGAAAAACACGAGCACCAACATTTGGGGTTGCTGTTCTACAAGCTCGCCGACAAAAGTGGCGGACTGGAATATTACTACCCTTTAACTGCTCAAGGTGTATCGAGTCTAAAGTTAATTTTGGTAAGTTGATTTATTTCCAGCGTTCGAGTTTTCTAACGCTTTTGCTAAACAACCCGGCCAAAAATTTTGGAAACCCCATTTCGATCATTTTTTCTTTTGAAAGTTGCTGCATTTGATCGACAGTAAAATCCGGTTGTTTAAACTCACCATTTTTAAAACAATAGCTGCAATACATGGTGTTTTTAGAGCCATCCGCATTGTGTGAACCATCTTACGGGTCTTTTTTCAGTGGCATTCCGCAACTTTGACTGTTTTTGTATATTTTTGACATATTCACCACTTTTTTTCAACAACTATTTTTCCGGCGGTTCAAATTTATCAATCAGATAAAGAGGTCGTCGTTTATTCTCTTCAAATAAACGCCCTAAATACTCTCCGATAACACCTAATGCCATGAGCTGAATTCCGCCCAAAAACAGAATTACCACCATCAATGAAGGATAACCGGGTAAATCGTTACCGAATATAAGTGTTTTAGCAATGATAAAACAACCGTACAGAAATGCAAACAAAGCCACCAATACACCAATCCAGGTGGCAAATCTCAACGGCATGTATGAAAAAGAAGTGATTCCATCCACCGCAAAAGAAAACAATTTGCGAAAATTCCATTTGGTTGAGCCGGCAACACGCTTTTTACGATCAAAATAAATCGCCTTTTGCTTATAACCTACCCAAGCAAATAAACCCTTCATAAAACGATTACTTTCTCTGAGTTTGCGCAAAGCTCTAACCGCTTTCATATCTATTAACCGATAATCGCCGGTATCCTTGGGAATTGAAATTTTACTCATCGAGTTGATAATACGGTAAAACCATGAAGCCGTTGCCTTTTTCATGTAGGTTTCACCTTCGCGTTCATTGCGAGTGGCATAAACCACATCATAGCCTTCATGCCATAAATCCAGCATTTCAGGGATGAGTTCGGGAGGATCTTGTAAATCCACATCAATTACCACCACAACTTCGGCATCGGCATAATCCAACCCCGCAGTCAATGCGTATTCCTTGCCAAAGTTACGTGAAAGAGTCAGATATCCGACTCTTTTATCTTTATGTTGAAGAAATTCAATATGTTTAACTGTTCCATCGGTTGAACCATCATCAACAAATAAAATGGTCCAATCAGCATCACAAGTTTGCAAAACCTGTTTCATCTTTTCATAAAACAAGTCCACCACTTCCTGCTCATTAAAAACCGGTACTATTATTTGTAAATCAGTCATGTTCGTCATTATAGCTGAATATTTCTTTGAATAAATACTTTTCGTTATTGACTTATATAAAGTCAATCTCTACAATTGTCGATGTTAAAACTACAAATGTAGAGATGTGAAATTATCAGAGTTTGAATTGGAAGTGATGACTTTATTTTGGAAAGATAAATCATCCACTGCACCGGAAATCCATCGCAAGATTTCAAAAAATAAAAAAGTAACCTATTCAACGGTCAAAACAATTATTGATCGTCTTGAACAAAAGTTAGCCTTAAAGCGAGTTAAGAATTTTGGCAGAACGATAGTCTATTCTCCTGCTGTTAAGCAAGAGGAGTTGCAAAAGCCATTAATCAAGAAGTTTATTGATAAAGTATTTTCCGGTAACCCACGATTGCTCATCAATCATTTATTGGAAGAGGATCAATTGTCAAAAGAAGATATTGAGTATTTAAAAACAATTATTAACAAAAAGGGGAAATAAGTTGTTTTCATATTTTTCGGTAAATTTATTTCTGAGCATTGCGACTCTTTTTTACTTATATTTACTCAGATCTACGCCATACAGGGTGCGATTCAGACTCATAATGTTGGCATTGGTCAGTTGGCTTATTCCGTACGGTGTTTTAGATGAAGTATTTGCCGAGAATAGTCTCTTAACAGTCAAAATAGTTTCCGAATTCAGCCAAAACCTGAAGCAAGCGACCAATATACCGAGCTTAGAAACGAACTTAATATCTTTTAAGAATGTATTTTATTTACTTCTATTAAGCGGTCTTATCCTTTTTTTAGTCGATATCATTCGATATAAACAAAAAACCAGAAAGGTTGAGTTACGTTCTAAGTATCTGTACGCGACTGAGTCAATTCGAGTATTTTTAATTCCGGATTCTGATGAAATATTTACTGTCGGGTTTTTTAAACCAAAAATCTTCGTAGGAGAAAAATATACAAAACTCAAAGAATTTGAAAGTATTATTTTGCATGAAACCCAACATGTTTTGCATAAAGATTCGCTTTGGCTAATTCTCATTACTTTTATTCAAAGGCTTATGTGGTGGAATCCGCTTGTTCTGTTATTGGCAAAAAGAAGTAGAGAATATATAGAGCTGAGTTGCGATTCCGCCTGCAAAGACAAAACTGCAAAAGGTCAATATCAGCAGGATTTAGCACAAGTCTTAATGCACAAAAATCACGACAATCTATTGGTTAATAGCTTTTTTGGAAAATCAAAATTCAATGTTTTTCGAGTCAAACAACTATCAGAGGAATTTAAAATGAATAAAGTAAATAAAATAACCCTATCATCAACATTAATAATACCTGCGATTATTCTAACCCTCCTATTGAGTATCAACTCAACTTCTGCAAAAAAGCTGGAAGAGGAACCTTTTGCCTTAGCAGATAACCAAGTTGATTTAATACTAAAATTTTCTCTCGAAACTAAAAACACGGACAATACAATTTCGACCAAAAGGATTGAATCAAGAGTGATAGCAAAATTTGGAGAGTTTACAGTATTAAGATCTGACAAGGCTGGTTTGGAAATATCGATAAAACCATCAAAATTGATGGAGAATCAGATATTTTTAGATACTAAAGTTACAATTATAAGCGAAGACGGAAATTCAATCCAAACTCCATCATTAATGACTACAAATGGTACAGAATCTAAAATAGTAATAGGTGACGGCAATAAAAACATGGAGTTAATTGTTTTACCTGTTTTTAATCAAATTAAAAAAAACTAATAGTGTTAAAGACTAAAAGTCTTTTTAATAAAGCCAATATTGCTGGTTAATACTGCAAAAACAAAACCAATAATCACTCCGATTGTGTTTGCCTGAAAATCAGCAATATCTGCCGAACGGAAACTGGTCATGGATTGAAGTAATTCCAGTAAACCGCCCATAATGATAAAAGCTAATGCATATAAATTTCTCACCCAAGCTTTGGTGTATAGCCATGTGAACCAAGCCATCAGGCTGGAATAAGCTAAAAAATGACCGATTTTATCGCTATTTTCGATTTTCGGCATGGCAGCATCAATTCGAATGAGAGATAGAGTAATGATTGTCACTACCAATAACCAGCCGATCAGGACTAAATATTTTCTAGAAATTTGCATAATTACTGAGCCAATATCTCACACAGAGTGGTTGCATCAATATTTCCACCACTGATAATCACTCCAACTCTACCTTTGTTTTTAATTTTGTTCGCTAGTAATGCTGCCAACCCCAAAGCTCCTGATGGTTCAACTACTATCTTCATTCGCATCAAGTGAAATCGAACAGCTTCAATAATTTCCTGTTCGGAAACCGTAACAAAAGCGTCCACATATTTTTTTATCAAACCAAAAGTCATATCGCCCAGTGAACTCGTTCGTGTTCCATCTGCGACGGTCGGAGGATTGGGTTTACTGACCAGTTTGCCGGTATAAAACGATTGATAAGCATCATTGGCTACTTCAGGTTCTACGCCAATCACCTGACAACTCGGGTTAACTCCCTTGGCAGCAATCGCAGAACCACTCAACAATCCGCCACCACCACAAGGTGCGAGAAGAGTGTCTATTTCAGGAACATCCTGCATCAGCTCCAAAGCAGCAGTTCCCTGCCCGGCGATAATATTTTCATGGTTGAACGGAGGAATCAAAGTGTAACCATGCTTGTTTTGAATTTCATTGGCAATTTTTTCACGAACTTCAGTTTCCGGGTTGTATAAAATCACATCAGCACCATAGTCTTTGGTCGCTTCCTGTTTTGACTTAGGGGCATTATTCGGCATTACTATTGTGGTTTTTATTCCCAACATTTTACCAACGAGAGCAACTCCTTGGGCATGATTTCCGGATGAAAAGGCAATCACACCACGAGATTTTTCTTCATAAGTAAGCTGAGAAATACAATTGTAAGCCCCGCGAAATTTAAAAGCCCCAACTCTCTGAAAATTCTCACATTTAAAAAACACCTCAGCACCCAACATTTTGTTAAGTGTTGATGAAGTCAACACAGGTGTTTTATGAGCCAAATTTTCTAAACGACTGGCGGCTTGCTGAATTTTCTTAAAAAAATCTGAATTCATAATCTGGAAAAAATTGATAAGTGAATACTTATACCAGAATTGTTGAAATCTACAAATATTTCATTGAACTAAACAACTATTGATCTAGAAAAAAGGTATCGTCATGCTGAATTTATTTTCAGCATCTCCCAAATATTTCGTAAATTAATTTAAAACTCATAAAGCTCCCCTTTTGAAAGAAGATTGAGGAGTATGTTCTATAAACACATTTGGAAACCTAGGTTCATTTGACTCGTTTAATTGAATGCAACAAACTTAAAAGGACTAAACCAATGCGGAGCGAAATTTGACATCAAGTATCAAAACGACTGTCCACCTATCAAGGTACAAAGCCCAAACAAGCCTTTCCATGGCCAATCCTGACCATGAAAAGACTAGTAGGTTAGCTCCAAATTAGGCATCAAAAAATGGAGTAATTATGAATGAACTCGTAGAAAAACTTACATTCGAGTGGAAAATACTTAAGTCAATAGCGAGAAGCCCTCTCGGAAAGATGGTTTTCCTAGTTCCTTTTTTACCTTTTGCGATTGATTTTCTAGACAATGTTGTTGGGACAATTGAGTTTATAGAGAAAGCTATTGATACGGATACGCTGTCAACATGGGTTGAAAATAATAGAAGAACTTTGATGACCATGTATCTCGGGCTGGGCTTCTTTCTACTCTCGCGCATTGTGTTTGAAATAGCGTGTCCAAAAAGTATAAAAATGCATGACGACTCAGATCAATACATAGTAGATATTTTAAATAAAATGAAGCTTTCTGAAGAAGTAAACGACTACGAAAGATACCATTATTTTAGGCGTCGTCTTGATAAATTCGAAAGGATAGATGTTCGATATGAAGAGAATGCAAAACGACTTCGTTTTATGTTATCAATTGGCTTCAATTGATATCAATATTGCTTCTTGTGTTTCCTCCCCTAGGTAAGTTCATTCGCATATTTTTCGACTATTTATGGCCATTTTAGTGGTATTAGAATAATGCCTAACAAGGTAATTTCACGCAGGTGGTGAATTGCGGCGTTATACAAATTGATTGCAGGTGAATAACAACTTGAAAACATTCTAAACCCCTATACAAAACTCCAAAAAAAGCTATACTGCAAAAATTTTCACAAAAACTGTTTCAATGAAATACATCATCGTTATTGCACTTCCTCATGAGGCTGAGGGTTTGGAAAAGTTTGCTCCAGTGGTTTATACCGGCGTTGGTAAGGTGAATGCCAGTATCAAATTGTATGAAGCGATTGTTAAATATCAACCGGATTTGGTTATCAATTATGGTACTGCCGGCGGGATTGCTGATTTGGTTGGTTTGCACAAAGTCGCTCATTTTGTGCAGGTGGATATGGATGTTCGTGGTTTGGACTTTCCTCGTGGAATCACACCGTTATCCGATGAAAAACTTCCCGAAAAGACAGGCATTGTCCTTGGAACCGGTGACAGTTTTATCACCAATGCGGAGAAGCAATTGGAAGGCTTGGGTGTGGATATTGATTTAGTGGATATGGAAGGCTATGCTTTGAATAAAGTTTGTGAGCATCATGGTGTGAAATTTGAGGCATATAAGTTTATTAGTGATAATGCCAATGAATCTGCCGGCGAAGACTGGATGGAGTCGGTTGCCAATGGAGCTCATTTGTTTGCCGATTTAATTGAAGAAAAATTTGGAATATCAACTTTGTTGAAATAAGGTTATAATAAGCGACTTTAAAAACGTCAGATAAGACATGCTTAAATCAATGACCGCTTTTGCCAGCGGAGATGTTCAGACCGAATTTGGCAGATTTACTTGCGAGATTCGCTCTGTCAATCAAAGATTTCTGGACATTGCTCTCAGGCAGCCGGATTTTTTGCGAAAAGCCGAAGGTGAGATAAGAAAACTGGTTGGAAAATATCTCAACCGGGGGAAAGTTGAGATTTTCATCAAATATTATCCCAATCCGGATGCGGATATTGAAGATTTGAGTATCAATATGCCATTACTGAAGCAATTGCTGGAATGCAGTAGCGAAATTCAAAATAAAGTCATCAATATCAATACCGATTTCAACACCATGGATTTGTTGAAATGGCCTCAAATCATTATTCAAACTCCAAAGAACACAGCAAAAATGGAACAATCTGCGATTGAGTTGATTGAGGATGTTGTTAAATCATTAATAGAAGCCAGAGTCAGGGAAGGCGAATCACTGAAAGCCGTATTGCTTGAAAAGCTGGATACTATTATCGAAACCAGAAATATTGTGGAAAAACACATTCCTGAAATTCAGCAAAGCCTGAAAGAACGCTTATTGGCCAAACTCGATGAAATGAAGATTGATTGCAATGAAGAGAGATTTGAGCAGGAATTGGCGTTATTGTTGCAAAAATCGGACATTATTGAAGAAACAGATCGTTTGAACACTCACATTCAGGAAATCCAAAGAGTGATCGATTTGGATGAACCTGTTGGCAGACGTTTGGATTTTCTCATTCAGGAACTGCACAGAGAGGCTAATACTATTGGTTCAAAGTCGGCAACTGTTCTGACTTCTCAATCCAGCATTGACATGAAGGTTGCTATAGAACAAATGCGGGAACAAATCCAAAATATCGAGTAAATATCATGAGCGGAAATCTGACAGGAACATTATTTATCGTCTCAGCACCATCAGGAACCGGAAAAACCAGTTTGGTGAATGCTTTGGTTCGGGATACAAATCATTTGAAGTTATCAATTTCCTCAACAACCCGAGCTCCGAGACCTCGTGAAATTGATGGTTATCATTATCACTTTATTGACGAAAGTAAATTCAAACAAAAAATCACAGCCGGAGACTTTCTTGAATATGCCGAGGTGTTTGGGAATTTCTACGGAACTTCACAAGAGTCCGTCGACAAAATGCTGAACGAAGGTCACGATGTGGTTTTGGAAATTGACTGGCAAGGTGCGGAGCAAATCAAAAAACGCCGACCTGATGCCATCAGCATTTTTATTTTGCCGCCAAGCATTGATGCATTAAAGGAACGTCTGGAGAACAGAGCTCAAGACTCCAAAGAAGTGATTGATGCCAGAATGAAAAAAGCCATCAATGAAATCTCACATTATCATGAAGCCGATTATTTGGTCATCAATGATGATTTTGAAGATGCTTTAAAGTGTTTAAAAACGATTGTGCGAGCCCACCGACTGGAAACAGCGAAACAAGCCGTCATCAATAAAAACATCATTAAAAAATTACTGAAATAACAGAAAAATTATGACAATTCTAAATATTGTAGAAAAATCAAATACCACTCCAATTGCAATAGTAGCCGTTGAAAAAAATCAATTTCAAAACTGGGTGAATGAACAGGATGAAGCCACTAAAAACATAATTGCTTTATATGATTTTGGTAATGTAGTAGGCAGTTCACTGTGTTTACTGGATTCAAAAGGAAAGTTGAAAAAAGTTGTTTGTTTAATTTCTGAAAATAACGACTTCCATGACTTTGCCAAATTACCGGGTGATTTACCTGCCGGTGATTATTTTCTGCAATCTGAAGATGAAAAATTGATTCACTCATGTGTTGTTGGCTGGGGTTTTGGTTGTTATTTTTTTGACAAATATAAATCTTCGGATCAGCCTAAATCTCAATTAGTTGTCAAAGGGCTTGCTACTAAATATCAAAAGGCACTGGAAACGGTTCAATCGACCTATCTGGTCAGAGATTTAATAAATACACCTGCTGATGACATGGGGCCAATAGAACTTTCGGAGGTCACCAGACAAATTGCCGAACAACACAATGCAAAATTCTCTGAAATTGTTGGAGAAGACCTTCTCAAACAAAACTTTCCGGCGGTGCATTTAATTGGCAGAGCTTCATTTAAAGAGCCCAGAGTTTTGACTATGGATTGGGGTAAAGATGGCGATCCATTTGTTTGTCTAGTTGGTAAAGGTGTTTGTTTTGATACCGGTGGTAACAATGTCAAACCGGCTTCAAGTATGCGGAATATGAAAAAAGACATGGGTGGAGCGGCTCATGTTTTGGGCTTGGCTCAACTGATTATGCGTTTAAATTTACCGCTTAAAATTAAAGTTGTCATTTCGGCTGTTGAAAACGCCATTGCAGGCAACGCTCATCGTCAAGGGGATATTGTTAAAACACGCAAAGGTTTAACCGTTGAAATTGGACATACTGATGCCGAAGGCCGAATGATTTTATCGGATGCTTTGACTTATGCCAGTGAATTCAACCCAAACTTGATTGTTGATTTTGCCACATTGACAGGAGCTGCCAGAGTGGCTTTGGGTGCGGATTTACCGCCGGTTTTTAGTAATGAAAGTGATTGCAATGTAGAAATCATGAATTGCTCAAACGAAGTCTTTGATCCGCTATGGCCAATGCCACTTTATCAACCTTATAAGAGCCAGATTACTCCCGATATTGCAGACTTAACCAACTCAGGTTCTGTTCCAATGGGTGGTTGTATTACTGCAGCCTTGTTCCTGCAAGAATTTGTTGGTGAAAATATTCCTTGGGTTCATATTGACACATTTGGCTGGTCAAATGGTCGTGTTGGGCATCCCAAAGGTGGAGAAGCATTGGGCATGATGGCAATGTTTAACTGGATTTGCAAAAGATATGGAGTTGAGTAATGGCAAGTGATTTTGAAACCGTCAAACTGCATTTTGGAAAAGGTGAACGCCCGGCAGAAATTTTAGGACATTTTGCCAACAGACACGGACTTATTACCGGAGCAACCGGTACCGGGAAAACGGTAACCGTTCAGGTTTTAGCCGAGAACTTCTCAAGATTGGGTGTTCCAGTGTTTGTTACGGATGTTAAAGGAGATGTTTCGGGGTTATCACAAGCGGGAAAAGAAAAAGAGAAATTAATCGCCAGAGCCGAGAAACTAGGTGTTAAAGATTATAAGTTTGAAGGCTCTTCGACCGTTTTCTGGGATATTTACCGAAAATATGGCCATCCTGTCAGAACTACACTTATGGAATTAGGTCCGATGTTATTGGGACGTTTTCTGGAATTATCGGATGTTCAAGAAGGCGTGCTTAATGTCGGATTTAAAATGGCACAAGATGAAAAGCTCGCTTTGCTCGATTTAAAGGATTTGCAACAGCTTTTGTCCTATATGGGCGATAATTATCAGGACGTTTCCAACAAATACGGACGTGTTACCAGTTCATCCATTGGAGCGATTCAACGTCGCTTGTTGAAGTTGGAACAACAAGGTGCGGAAATGCTCCTTGGCGAACCTGCCATTGAATTATCCGACTTGATGAAGCAAGATTTGTCAGGAAACGGCATCATCAGCATTATGGACTCCAGAGATCTCATCCAGAATCCACAAATGTATGCCACATTTATGCTTTGGCTGATGACAGAATTGTTTGAATCTTTGCCTGAAGTTGGCGATCAACCATTGCCGAAGTTGATATTGTTCTTTGATGAAGCCCATTTAATTTTTAATGATGCCCCAAAAGCGTTATTGCAAAAAATTGAGCAAGTTGCAAGATTGGTTCGCTCTAAAGGTGTGGGAATCTATTTTTGCACGCAATCCCCAGGTGATGTTCCTGAAACAATTCTCGGACAATTGGCAAATAAAGTACAACACGCCCTTCGATCCTATACTCCCAAAGACCAAAAAGTGATTCGGGCAGCAGCCGAAAGCTTCAGACCGAACCCCAAGTTTGATACCGAAGAAGCAATTACACAGCTCGGAGTTGGTGAGGCTTTAGTTTCAACTTTGGACGAAAACGGAGCTCCTTCGGTTGTTGATTGGGTTAAAATTTCTCCTCCTCGTTGTCGGATGGGACCTGCAAATGATGAAGAAAGGAAAACGGTGATGTCACGATCTCCAATAGGAGATAAATACGACGATGATATGGATAAAGATTCTGCATTTGAGAAATTGCAAAAACGCCAGGAACAAATCGAAAAGCAGAAGAAAGAAGCCGAAGAAGCACTTGAAAGAGAAAAAGCAGATCAAAAGCGGGTCAGGGGTCGCAGAGGTGATACTTTCATTGAAGCTGCCGGAAAAACGGTTGTCAGAAGATTTGGCACTAAAATCGTTAATGCTTTGTGGAAAAGTTTTTTTGGGAAAAGGTAGAGTGTTACAATAGTAAACAAATGTTACAAATGAGTGGTGCTTTGCAAAAATAAGTTGTTAACTATGGTAAAATTCGCTTAAGTATAACTATAAAAATATGACTATGGCAAAAGGGACATCACTTCAAGATCCATTTCTGAACGCACTGAGAAAGGAAAGAGTCTCGGTTTCTATATTTTTACTGAATGGTATTAAACTGCAAGGTGTGGTTGAGTCATTTGATCAGTTTGTAATTGTTCTCAACAACAACAATACCAATCAAATGGTTTATAAGCATGCCATCTCGACAATTGTTCCGGCAAAGTTAATTGATACGCATAAATTCGAAAATAACAGCTAATTTTCTGAGATTTTCCTTCGGTACTTCAAATTAAAACACACTTTAGTTCGTATCGTTTATAATACGACTTTGTTTAATCGTACCAATTAATTTGTTAGATCAGGAACGCAAAAAAAAGGGTCAACTCGCAATTCTCGTTTGTCCAAATTCGGGAAGTGGGCATGCTGAAAAAGTGACAGAATTTTCTGAACTGGCCTTGTCAGCAGGTGCAGTTGTTCTCGATGTTTTAAGCCCATCAAGAAAAATCCCTGAACCGAAGTTTTTCATTGGTACTGGAAATGCTGAGAAAGTCGCTCAAGAAGTTTCAGAAAAGGGTGCAGATTTGGTTTTGGTTGATGTTGCACTCAGCCCTATTCAGGAAAGAAATCTGGAATCTCTTTGTAAATGCAGAGTGCTTGACAGAACCACACTCATTCTTGATATTTTTGCACAAAGAGCGCGTTCGTATGAAGGCATGTTACAGGTCGAATTGGCACAACTTCGTCACCTTTCCACACGCTTGGTTCGGGGTTGGACTCACCTTGAAAGGCAAAAGGGTGGAATCGGTATGCGTGGTCCGGGTGAAACTCAATTGGAAACCGACCGCAGGCTTTTAGCTGTTAGGGTGAAAAAGTTAAAAAGCAAACTCGATAAAGTTATCAAACAGAGAAATCAAGGACGAAGTGGCCGTAAACAAAGCGGAACCAAAATGATTGCTTTTGTCGGTTACACCAACGCCGGAAAATCAACCTTGTTCAACCGTATGACGGAGTCCAAAGTCTATGCGGCTGACCAACTCTTTGCAACACTAGACCCGACAGTTAGAAAACTTCCGGGTATTCAGGGAACGGAAGTAGTCGCAAGCGATACCGTTGGTTTTGTGCGTGATTTACCACATGATTTGGTTGCAGCATTTCAGGCGACCTTGCAAGAAGCTGTAGAAGCAGACTTGCTCATACATGTTATCGATTGCAATAATCCTGAGATGGACGAACATATTTTAGAAGTCAAATCGGTTCTAGAACAAATAGGTGTAGATGAAATTCCGGTCGTTGAAGTTTTTAACAAAATAGACCTCAATCATCTCGATCCAAAAGTGATAAAGGATGAAAATGGTCTGGTGGAACAATGCTGGCTATCCGCTCAAACAGGAAGTGGTGTAGAAATGTTGTTAAAAGCTATTGAAGAACGCTTTAATCGTACCCATTTAGTGAAAGATATTTTGTTGCCTGGTCAATTTGGGAAGCTGCGTGCTTTGTTTTATCAATTGGGAGCTGTTCGGAATGAAGTTTTTAATGAAGACAATAGTTGGTCATTAAAAGTCGAACTTTCTCCCGAAAAATGGCAACAATTGGCAGCAAGAGATGATGAATGTGGTAAATTTCTTCATACAGTTTTATAAATTTAAAAGTTCAAAACTCGGAGTACAATATGGCCTGGAATGAACCCGGCGGAAATAAAGACGATGATAAAAAAAAGGGCAATGACCCTTGGGGCTCAGGAGGGAAAAAACCACCTGATTTAGAACAAAGTATTTCTAATTTTTTTAATAAATTGAAATCAATTTTTGGTGGTGGAAGCTCTTCATCAACACCAAATAGTTCCTCCTCTTTCCCTGTCTTCTTTGTTTTACTACTTGTTGCAATCTATGTTGGCTGGACATCAGCATATAAAATCGGACCTTCAGAACGCGGTGTTGTACTGACATTCGGGAAATATGCTAAAACAATGGAGCCGGGATTAAATTTCACTTGGCCAAAACCAATATCGGAAGTTTACAAGGTAGATATCAACCAATTATATTCAGTCAGCGAGAGTGGAGAAATGCTGACCGAAGATAAAAACCTGGTGTTTTTAGAGTTTGATATTCAATATCGCATTAGAGAAAGCAACATCTATGACTATCTGTTTTTGTTAGAAAATCCCACAGCAACTGTCAAACATGCTGCTGAAAGTGCTGTGAGACAAGTTGTCGGCACAAACACAATGAGCCATCTTTTAAATGAAAATCGTGAAGTGGCAATCAATAATATTGTCAATGAGTTGCAATTAATGCTGGATCAATACTATTCAGGTGTTCAAGTTACAAATTTCAACTTTAAAGAGGTTCATCCGCCGGCACAAGTTAAAGAAGCTTTTGACGATGTGGTAAAAGCTAGAGAAGATGCAAAAACCTATATCAATGAAGCCAACGAGTATGCCAGACAAAAGATTCCCTTGGCAGAAGGTAGTGCGTTAAAAATTGTTCAGGAAGCAGAAGCTTACAAGCTGGCAACTATCGCGAAAGCAGAAGGTGAGTCTGAACAATTCGACTTGGTGCGTTCACAGTATGAGCTTGCACCCGAAGTCACAAAGGAAAGGTTGTATTTAGATACCATGGAAAAAGTTTTGAGCAATACATCAAAAGTAATTATTGATTCTGAAAATAGCAATAACATGATGTATTTGCCGCTCGATCAAATGATGAAAACCAACAATTCAAATTCATCAGAGAAGATTTATTTAAGCCCCTCTCAAGTTACCGGCTCATCCAATCAAAATGAGTCCAGCTATGAAAGAAGCCAATCAACCTCAACTCGCACCGGTAGAACAGGGAGATAAATGATGGGAAATAAATTAACAGCATTATTAATTTTAATCTTACTTTCAGTCATTGTTCTGGCGACATTTACTTTTACAGTGAATGAAAAGGAGCTGGCAATCAAGTTAAAGATTGGTAAAGTTGAAAAGTACGACTATAAACCGGGATTGCATTGGAGAATTCCGGGAGTTCATGAAATTAAAAAGTTCGACTCAAGAATTCAAACATTGGATAATAAACCAACCTCTATTTTAAATACTGACAATGAGTATTTAAAAGTGGACTACTTTGTGAAGTGGAAAATCAAAAATGTTGTGGATTATTACACGACTTTTTCCGGTTTGAGGTCTGCGGCGGAGAGACGTTTAAGTGATGTGATAAAGAATGCATTGTTGGAAGAGTTTTCACACCGTACATTGCAACAAGTGATTGCAACTCAGAGGGTTGAAATTATGGAATCGCTTGCGAAAAAAGCCAAACCAATAGCTGAGAACTTCGGAATAGAAGTTGTTGATGTCCGCATCAAAAGAATTAACTTGAGTGATGCCGTCAGTGAATCTGTTTTCAATCGTATGCGTTCAGAAAGAGCGGCTGAAGCGGCTGAACATCGTTCCAACGGACAAAAAGAAGCAGTGAATATTCGAGCCGAAACCGACAAAAATGTTCGAGTTTTGGTGGCAAATGCCAATAAAGAAGCTGCAAAACTTCGTGGTGAGGGCGATGCAGAAGCAACTCGGGTTTATGCGAGTGCTTACAATAAAAATCAAGAGTTATATTCTTTTTTGAGAAGCCTTGAAGCGTACAAAAACAGCTTTACAGAATCCGGTAGTATGATGCTTTTGGATGCAAAATCTGAATTTTTCAAGCACTTTAATAACAAATAATTGATATAAAATCGAGACGTATGAAAAAAAATACAGTTGTTCTGGGGACGCAATGGGGAGATGAAGGCAAAGGTAAGATTGTTGATTTGCTGACTGATAATGCCGATGCTGTGGTTCGTTTTCAAGGTGGTCATAACGCAGGCCATACTTTGATTATTAATGGGCAGAAGACAGTTTTACATCTTGTTCCATCGGGAATCCTCCGAGAAGGAGTGGCTTGTTACATTGGCAATGGTGTTGTTGTTGAGCCTGAGGCTTTGATTACAGAGATTAAGGAGCTTGAAAAAGCCGGTGTCGATGTTCGTTCTCGCTTGCGAATCTCAAGTGCAGCACCAATCATTATGCCTTATCATATATTGCTTGATCAATTGCGTGAAAAGGCCAAAGGTGGAAATGCGATAGGAACAACAGGACGTGGAATCGGTCCTGCCTATGAAGATAAAGTGGCAAGGAGAGGAGTTCGTTTCGGAGACTTATTGGATGCAAAACTGCTTCACGAAAAACTCACAGAAACACTGGAATACCATAACTTTGTTATCGAAAATTACTTCAAACATCAACCCTTGAATTTTGATAAAGTTTATCAGCAAGCATTAAGTTTTGGTGAACAACTCAAGGAAATGAATGCTGATGTTACTGCTGAACTTCATGAGATGCAGCAACAAGGAAAATCAGTTTTACTTGAAGGAGCTCAAGGCTCTTTGCTCGACATCGATCATGGAACTTACCCTTTTGTGACTTCTTCAAATACCACAGCCGGTGCTGCATCAACCGGAACCGGTTTAGGAGTGACAGATATCAGCTATGTACTGGGAATCACTAAAGCCTATACCACGCGTGTGGGTTCAGGTCCGTTTCCGACAGAATTGTTTGATGACGATGGCAAAATGTTGGCTAAAAACGGTGTCGAGTTCGGTGCAACAACCGGTCGTCCTCGTCGTTGTGGCTGGCTTGACTTGGTTGCTTTAAAACGAGCTGTTCAAATGAATGGCGTGACCGGAATTTGTGTGACCAAACTCGATGTTCTTGATACTTTTTCTGAAATCAAGGTCTGTACCGCTTATGAAGTAGATGGAAAACACCAACAAAGTTTTCCGGATAGTGCCGAGAGTTGGGGAAAAATCAAGCCGGTCTATGAAACTTTGAGTGGCTGGAAATCAATAACTAAAGGAATCACAGAGTTCAACGATTTACCATCACAGGCAATCGCTTTAATTGATAAAATTGCTGATTATACGGATACCCCGGTGCATATTATTTCTACCGGTCCTGACAGGGATGAAAATATAATAATCAAAAACCCTCTTTTAGGATAAGGTATGACAAAAACTATAGTTACATTTTTATTATTAAACATTTTCGTACCTGTTGCTCAAGCACAATGGCAACTGGATGTTTTGGAATCAGAACTAAACTTTGTTTCTATAAAAAAATCATCTATGGCTGAGGTGCATCATTTCAAAAAACTCACCGGAGGTATTGATACTAAAGGATATGTTGCCATTAATGTTGATTTAAACAGTATTGAAACGAATATTCCAATAAGAAATGAACGTATGCAAAGCATGCTTTTTGAAACCAATGAATTTCCTGTTGCAAAAATTTCATCAATAACTGATGTTTTATTTGTCAATGATACTCCTGATTCAACTATTGTTAAAAAGCAGGTTGAGTTCAATTTGAACTTGCATGGAATAAATAAGAAAATTTCCACGGAAGTTCTTGTTACAAAAGTGAGTAAAAATAAATTTACAGTTCATAGTTTAAGACCAATTATAATCAATTCAGTTGATTATAATTTGTCTGAGGGCATTACCAAATTACAAGAAGCTGCAAAACTGCCATCAATTGCAACTTCAGTCCCTGTTAATTTCACTTTGGTTTTTAGTAAAAGGTTTGAATAAATTTCAGAGATTCTTTTCTCAGAAAAAATTTAACAGAAAATACATCTGGTTTTCGATGAACCTTAACTATTAAACATCGAATAGCTTAAACATGATAAAACAAGAAACATTTATCCAAAAATTCTTCAGGATGGAGTCAGCCGGCGGAATCACCTTAATGCTGGCTGCCATTGCAGCCATTCTTTTTGCCAATTCACCGTGGAAACCCTATTACAATTTACTTTTGGATACGCCGGTTGAGGTCAGAATAGGTGCATTGCAAATTGCGAAACCTTTATTATTGTGGATTAATGATGGTTTGATGGCCGTTTTCTTCTTTTTGGTCGGTTTAGAGCTAAAAAGAGAACTGGTTGAGGGCGAATTATCCAGTGTCAGCAAAATTATTCTTCCGGCAGCAGGAGCTATTGGAGGAATGTTGGTACCTGCGTTAATTTATTATTATTTTAACAGTAATGATTCAGTTGCAATGCAAGGTTGGGCGATTCCGGCAGCAACTGATATTGCTTTTGCTTTGGGTGTTTTGTCTTTATTGGGCTCAAGAGTTCCTGTTACAATTAAAATTTTTCTGACATCTCTGGCAATTTTCGATGATATTGGTGCAATCGTAATTATCGCTCTTTTCTATACATCAAAAATATCTGTTACATCGCTTGTCGTTGTAGCTGCTTGTATTGCTGTATTATTTTGGTTAAGAAAACGTCAAAATGAATCAACCAGTCTGTTAATTTTTATTGGAGTCATCATGTGGGTTGCCATGCTAAAGAGTGGAGTTCATGCAACTCTGACAGGTATTATCTTGGCAATGTTTATTCCCTTGAAGTCAAAATCTAAAGCCGATTATTCCCCGCTAAAGAGCATGGAACATGATTTGCATTCGGTTGTCGCCTTTGCTATTTTACCAATTTTTGCTTTTGCAAATGCGGGAATCAATTTTTCCGGAGTTGGAATGGAACAAATATTTCATAGTGTTTCTCTAGGTATTGCATTAGGTTTATTTGCCGGAAAACAAATCGGAATTATGTTTTTTTGTTGGTTGGCAGTGAAATTAAAAATGGCGAAATTGCCGGATTCTTTTTCCTGGATGTCTATGTATGGAGTCGCCACATTATGTGGAATTGGGTTTACCATGAGTTTGTTTATTGGCTCTTTGGCATTTGAAGAAACCTCGGTTAATTTATTATTCGATGAAAGAATGGGAATTCTGTTAGGCTCTCTATTTTCCGGAGTTTTGGGTTATTTGATTCTGCGTTTTAGCTTGAAGCAAACCAAATAAAACTACAAGCCAGACTCTATGATTTCAGTTTCTATTTCAACCAATTCAATAGTGCTGTTTAAGCAGATTTTTTGGTCTCTGATGGCGCTCAGTTTTCTCGATTCCGGTTCCATTACCCCTAAAGATTGTTGTATTCCGATTTCTTGAGAAGAACCATTTTTACATATATATTTTCTGAATTTTAGAACTGGTTCAATCGTATCAGCACTGTTGTTTTCGACTTTCCATTCGACCTGCCAACCGGAATTTTCTCTTTTTTGCCTGAAACTGACTTCAACATCATCCCTGTTTTTGGTTTGCACATAGCGACTCCATGATTCTGCGTGAGCAGAGCTGAATAGAGTTGATATAAGAAAGAGTTTAAGAGTTTTATTTATCACGTTTAAACCAAAATTTATCCGGGTTCTTTTCTCCAAAAACTCGTGCTTCAAGATGTCCTGAATGAACTGCTTGGGCAATTAAACCAGGAGTAAAAGCATCACCAATCAAGGAGAAATGTTTAAACTTGTTATTGTTCTCCAGAGTTGTAAAGATTTGGTCTTCAGGTTCTCTTTCGGTCACAAGTATTAAGGTATCACATTTGGTTTCTTGTTGCTCGCCACTATAGACACATTGATGGTGTACACGCCCATCTTGAGCTTTAACCAATTGTCGATTCAAAAACAATGGCACATTTTTTTGCATCAACCGTGAATGAATTCGTTCTTGTTCAAGAGTGTTTTCAGTCCATGCGGATGCTTTGGATTCCGGTGTCAAATAACTCACGCTACAACCTTGATCTGAGCATAATTCAGAAATGACACCTGCCATGTAATTGTTCTCTGCATCAAAGACCAGAACATTTCCGAAGGGTACAACACCATCCATAATGTCATCAGGAGTTAAAATATAAATAGAGTTATCGTGCAACAGGGGAGCTCTGGTATAACGGGATTGACCGTTGTTTTTCCATTTAGAGCCTGTTGCGAGAATGACATTGTCAAAACCAAATTCTTTGATGTTTTCAAGTGTGACTTCACTTTCAAAATATATTTCTACATTGGGCATTTGTTGCAACTGATTGAGGCGATAATCCATCACGCGCTTCCATTCGGAAAGCCCTGGAAGTTTGGATTCTCTTAAAACGCGACCACCGGCAACCGATTGTTTTTCAGCAATGACTACATGATATCCTCGTTTCGCTAATGATAGCCCACACTCCAGACCCGAAGGTCCTGAACCCACAACCAATACCGACTCTTCTGCGTGTTTAGGTTGAATTATCTCAGGATGCCAATCTCTTCGCCACTCTTCGCCCATCGTCGGGTTTTGAGTGCAACGAATCGGAGCTGCGTAATTGTCGCTGGATACACAAATATTACAACCGATACACTCACGGATGTTATCAGTTTGATTATTTTTGATTTTATTTGGTAAGAAGGGATCAGCAATTGACGGTCTTGCCGCGCCGATTAAATCCAGTACACCTCGTTTAATTTGTGAAACCATGGCATCAGGAGAAGTGAAACGACCAACGCCGACCACCGGTTTATTAGTCAGTTTTTTGACATGTTTGGTGTATTGTTCCTGAAATCCTTCTTTGGAAAAACGCGATGTTTGTGAATCATTCTCCCAACCGGAAACATTCACATCCCAAAGATCCGGTATATCAGCTAACATTTTAATAATATCCGAACCCTCACCATCAGCTTCAATTCCATTTTTTCCTAAAAGTTCATCAACAGCAATCCGCAAGGCGACTGCACAAGTATCTCCAACTGCTTCCTTGGTATCGATTAAAACCTCTTTGAGCAATCGAACCCGGTTCTCAAGACAACCGCCATATTCATCGGTTCTGTCATTAAAGCGTCGGGAAAGAAAGTGCATTAAAACCGATAATCCATGCCCGGCATAAGTATAAACAATATCAAAACCGGCTTTTTTTGATCGAATTGCTGCATCTTTATGCCATTGACGAAATTGCTTGATATCCGACTTGCTCATAGCTCGTGCCTGCATGGGATAACCACCAAGCACACTGGCATTAGTTGGAGCAAATGTTGGCAGTCTTGAATAATAATTTTTACCGGATAAACCTTGATAAACAAGCTCTATTCCTGCCAAAGAACCATGCTCATGCACAGCATCGGTCATCATCTGTAAATTAGCAATATCTGAATCATCCCAAAGCCGTCCTTGATTGTAAGGAGTAATATCAGAGGACGGATGGATTTCCACTTCTTCAGTACAAACCACACCCCAGCCACCCTCGGCCTTGATACCTCGCATCCGAGCCAATGACCTCGGAAAACGATGTCCCATACCATTGCAATGCGGCACCTGATAAAAACGATTCGGAGCGGTTACTGGTCCGATTGGAACAGGCTCAAATAAAATGTCGTAGCGTGAAGACATAAAAAAACAGCTATGCAATTAGACAACTGTTTTTATAACATTGAACTGAAAAGACTTCAACTAATTAGGTAATTAAGCAGTCTCGCCCGGATAATCTGCGATTCCCGGATTATCATTCACACCAATCAATTTTGGATGATTGATTTTGGGCAATCTGAGAATATCGTCATTAGATTTGTTGTTTAGGATATAATCTCTTACAACATCCCACATTAATCGACCATTCGGTGCTTTACCAACACTGGCCCAACCGGCAACTTTGTAAGTTTTATCCGGGTCAATAGCTTCACCGTTGTCTAGTCGAGCTTCTGTGATTCTCTGTCCCAGTGGCTTACCCGGTTCAATGGTGTAATCCATGCCACCAATTCGAACCATATCTCCACCGGATTGCAAATAAGGATCTTCATCAAACAAGTTATCAGCGACACTTTCAAGCGTGTTAAGGAGCATTTCACCAGTCATCTCTGTTGAGTAGGTTTCTCCATAAGTCATTGAACATTGACTCATCACATCTTCCATAGTTATCCAGTCGCCTTTGAGAGTCGTTACACCCCAACGAACACCGGCTGACATTGAGACATCGGCATCATATTCTTCACGAAGTGCATTACAAAGAATCTGATCCCACGTTCCCATAAAATTTCCGCGACGATACAACAGCCTATCAGCAATGGCTAATTTTTCAGACAAAATATCTTCATAAGTTTTGCCTAATCTCTGTGGATTGTAGAATCGGTCTTTGGCACGCGATTCAACAATATTTTCATCATAAGTTGTTTGACGCATTTGATCGATATAGGCTTCCATTTCCTTATCAGCGGGCAACCAATTGGTAATCACAGGTAACATGGTGTAATCCATATCTACCACTTTTCCATCTTGTATATCAAAGTCCATCACACCAACATATTTACCGTTTGATCCTGCGTTTGTGACCAAACATGTTCCACCATCGATATTTTTAACTTTAATGGGTTTTGGCATGCCATCGTGTGTGTGTCCACCGAATACAGCGTTAAGTCCGGGAACACGTTCTGCCATTTTAATATCAACATCCATACCATTATGGGAAAGCAGAACAATAGCATCCGGGTTTTCATCTTCTTTGATTGCTTGCACAAGCTCTATCATCTCTTCTTCACGCAAACCAAATGACCAGTCAGGGAAAAACTCCTGAGGGTTGGCGTTGGATGTTCTTGGAAATGCTTGTCCAACTATACAGATTCTTAAACCATTGACAGTTTTGATGACATAAGGTTGAAAAGCATGACCGCTGTCCTCGTCGAAAAGTCCGTTGCCATCATATTTTTCAACCATTCTTTCATAGTTCTCATCAAACAAGGCTTCTTCTTTCACTTTGACATTTTGTCCGATGAAATCACCTTTAAACAACGCGACATTGCTCAAGACTTCATTTTCTTTGTAGGTAAATTCCCAGTGTCCAACCATTACGTCCAAGCCCAGAATATTGGACGCTTCAACCATATCCACACCACGAGTCCAAAGTGATGTTCCAGAGCCTTGCCATAAATCTCCGCCATCAATGGTTAAGGTGTTTTGTTTGCCACCGGCTTGATTTCTTAAATCATCAAGTAAAGTTTTTAAGTGTGCATATCCACCGGTTTTTCCCAGTTTTTTTGCCTGATTCTGAAAGTCCAAATAGGTATAAGCATAAGATTCAGCGCTGGAAGATTTTAAGCCCATAGCTTGTAATAATTTGTTTCCAACAACATGCGGTGGTCTTCCATAAGCAGGGCCGACTCCAAGGTTGACATTTGGCTCACGAAAATAAACCGGCTTTAGTTGCCCGTGAACATCCGTTATATGTAGAATTCTTGCCTGACCTTTCATTGGAAGTTTATAAAAGTCTTTTGGCAAAACAGCTTTGCTGTTCGATTGGCAGGAAATGAGCCCCGGAATTGTCGCAGTGACAGCTCCAAGACCTAATAGTTTAAGCATATTACGTCTGTTTATTTCTGACATTGTTACTCTGGAAAAAGATAAAATTAGAAGTCACTAATATAATGAAAATAGATACGAATGCAAGTTTAAAAGGGAAATATCATAAAAAGCCTAGTGGTAAAACGACATATTCTAACTCATTAGAATAATTAAATTTTCGATAAAGACATGCTTGATTTATGTACCAGCATAAAACATGACTTTTGGGACTGTTAAAAAAAATATGCAATGGTAGCATCCCTGATGAATTAAAAGAGTGGAAATGATATGAAAACATTAACAATACTTGGACTTTCAGCGACAATATTGCTGAGCGGTTGTACTAAAACCGAAATGACAAAACAAGCAACACAAACTCCTGATATGACAAACCCTTTACTGCAAAAATGGACTGGGCCTTATGGTGGCGTTCCGGCATTTGACAAGATGCAAATTGCTGATATCAAACCGGCATTTGAATATGGTATGCAACAAAATCTCGCCGAAATAGATGCCATTGCCAATAATCCACAACCGGCAACCTTTGAAAATACGATTGTAGAATTGGAAAAATCAGGTGAACTGCTTAATCGATTGGGAACATATATTGGTCGCTGGAGCAGTAATATTTCCAGTGATGAATTTAGAGCCATACAACGTGAGTTGGCTCCAAAATACTCGGAATTGAGTTCTAAAATTAATCAAAACAAGAAATTGTTCCAAAGAGTAAAAACCGTTTATGAAAATAGTTTGAAAAATCCTTTGGATGAAGATCAACAACGTGTTGTTCAACTCACTTATGAAGGTTTTGCCATGAGTGGGGCCGAACTGGATGATGAGAAAAAGAAAAAATACGCAGAAATTAATAAAGAACTATCTGAACTTTATACTCAATTTGCTAATAATATTTTACACGATGAAGAAAATTACGATACTTTTCTGTCTAAAGATCAATTAGGCGGACTTCCACAATCATTTATTGATGCTGCTGGAGCAGCCGCTGAAGCCCGTGGGAAACCGGGAATGTATGTTGTCGTGAATACACGCTCATCCATGGATCCGTTTTTAACTTTTTCTGATGAAAGAGAGTTGCGTAAAACCGTCTGGACCAATTACTACTCACGTGGCGATAATGCTGATGAGTTTGATAATAACCAAGTCATTTCAAAAATACTGAAGCTCCGTCGTGATAGGGTCAACCTGCTTGGTTATGACAACTATGCACAGTGGCGTTTGCAGAACCGTATGGCGAAAACACCTGAAAACGCATTAAATTTAATGGAAGCCGTTTGGCCGGCTGCTGTAGCCCGAGTGCACGAAGAAGTTGCCGATATGCAAAAAATAGCTGATAAGGACGGTGTGAAAATCGAGCCCTGGGATTATCGATACTATGCAGAAAAAGTTCGCAAACAAAAGTATGATTTAGACTCTAATGAAATCAAACAATATCTGGAATTAGGCAACCTGACAGATGCTTTGCATTATGTGGCAGCTCAATTGTTTAATTACAAATTTACACCTTTAGCCGAAGGAGAAGTGCCTGTTTATCATTCTGACGTCAAAGTTTGGGAAGTCACAGATATTGATAGTGGTGAACATATTGGCTTATGGTATCTTGATCCGTTTGCTCGTAAAGGCAAACGCTCCGGTGCTTGGGCGAGTTCGTATCGTTCTCACTCCACATACAACGGCAAGGAAACTGTTTTATCTTCAAACAATTCCAACTATGTCAAAGCGGCTGAAGGTAAACCAACACTGATTTCATGGGATGATGCACAAACTTTCTTCCATGAATTCGGACATGCTTTGCATGCGTTGTCTTCCAATGTGAGATATCCCAGTTTGAATGGCGGCGTCAGAGATTATACTGAATTTCAATCACAACTTTTGGAACGCTGGTTATCAACCGATGAAGTGATAAATCGTTTCCTCAAACACAATGAAACCGGCGAAGTGATTCCTAAAGAACTAATTGCCAAAATCAAGAAAACATCGACATTCAATCAAGGTTTTGCGACCACTGAATATCTGGCATCGGCATTGATGGATATGAGATTACACATGTCAGAACCAACGGATGATCCTGATAAATTTGAACGCGAAACATTGGCTGAATTAAATATGCCAAATGAATTGGTGATGCGCCATCGAACACCACACTTTGGACATGTATTCTCAGGTGAAGGTTATGCAACTGCATATTACGGCTATATGTGGGCAGATGTGCTGACATCCGATGCAGCAGAAGCATTTGCACAAGCACCGGGCGGTTTCTATGACAAAGATTTAGCTGCGAAACTGGTTAAATACCTGTTTGCTCCAAGAAACACTCTTGACCCTGCAGAAGCCTTCAGAAAATTCCGTGGCAGAGATGCAAAAATTGATGCATTGATGCGTGATAGAGGTTTTCCGATTCCGGAATAAAGCGGATTATTATTAGTCAAAGGGGTTGGGTTTAAGGTGTCTGACTCCTTTGGTTATAATTATTATTCCTGAGTCATATATCTATGTGGTATGCTGTATAATCATTCAAAAAAAAGAAAACCAATGAATAACAACTGGATGATTTATGGTGCTAATGGTTACTCTGGAGAGTTGATTGCCAAAAAAGCTGTAGGAAATGGTTTGCAGCCGACTATTGCAGGAAGAAATGAACAAGCTATTACAGCTCTTGCCAATGAGTTAAAATTACCTTTTAAAGTTTTCGATTTAGATGATGTTGATAAAATTTCTGAGAATCTGTCTAATGTGGATCTGGTTTTGCATTGTGCAGGTCCTTTTTCGCAAACATCTGCTCCGATGATTCAGGCTTGTCTCAAGTCTAAAACTCATTATCTCGATATTACTGGTGAAGTTTCAGTTTTTGAGCATGCAAAATCACTTGATAACGAAGCAAAAAATAGCGGTATTGTGGTGTGCCCGGGTGTCGGCTTTGATGTGATTCCTACGGATTGTCTGGCATCACAATTAAAAGAGTTAATGTCGGATGCGACACATTTAACGTTAGGATTTGATTCACGTTCCGGGTTGAGTGCGGGAACTGCAAAAACTTCTGTTGAGGGTTTAGGAAATGGTGGAAAGGTTCGTAAAGACGGTAAACTGCAAAAAGTTCCTTTGGCGTTTAAAACCCGAAAAATTGATTTCGGAAATGGCGAAAAACTGGCTATGACGATTCCTTGGGGAGATATTTCCACAGCTTATACATCCACCGGAATTCCAAATATTGAGGTTTATATCCCCTCGTCTCCGAAATTGGTCAAAACCTTGAGACGCCTCAATTGGATTCGATTTTTGTTAAAAACAAAATTTGTGCAAAATATTTTGAAGAAAAAAGCCGGCAAAGTGAAAGGTCCTTCCAATGAGCAAAGAGAACTGTTGAAAACTTATCTTTGGGGAGAGGTTCAGAATGCCAAAGGTGAAATTAAACAATTAAGAATGGTGACAGACAACGGCTACAAACTGACTGTTAATGGCAGTTTGAAAATGGTGGAATACACATTGAATAGCCATAAAAGTGGCTATTTCACACCGAGTCAATTGGCTCATAATCGTGTTATAGAAGAAGTCAGCGAGAGCAATTCTTAACTTCTGGCATAAATATCAAAACGCACCGCTTTGCTGATAATTTGTGAAGTGGGTTTCTTGCCGAGAACAAATTCAGATTTAACCGGACGTTTAACAACGATTTTTTTTGTTTTCGATTTGAGAGACTTTTCCAGCAAAATTTCTGCCATTTCCGGTTGGTGTCCAACGATATCTTGCAGAAATGCCATGTCTTTATTGTTTTTTGCCGACTTGCCCGATTGCGGATACATTGGATCCAGATAAATCACATCATACTCGCCTTCATCTATAACGGTTTGCGAGTTATCATGTTTTAAATCAATTGTTTCAATCTCACCTCGTAAGAAGCCATCCTTAAGCAAAGCAAACATAAGTGGGTTGGATTCGCAAGCGGTTATCTGACAACCGGCTAATGCAAGTAAATAACTGTCTTTGCCAAATCCGGCAGTGGCATCCAATACTTTGAGAGATGTTTTACTTTTACCAACAACGGCTTTGACCAGTTTTTCAGCGTTGATATGAGCCCCTGAACGATATTGCATCTTGGCGGAATGGAAGTCGACAAAAACATGGTATTGAAGTTTTCTGTGACTTTCATTAAAAAAAACAGCGAGTTTGTTTTCGTACAGTTGCAATTGATATTGCGGATGCTGATGTAAAATTGGGTCTAAATCTGCTTGATTCAGACCCAATTGTAATAGTCGTGCTTTTATACCTTCAGCAACCAAACGGATTTTATCAGCGTTTGGAAAAGTCCTTATAATCACGGGTAGCAGGACCGGTATAAACCTGACGAGGTCTGCCGATGCGAGTATCTGGTGTTTCATATTGCTCCAGCCATTGAGAAACCCAACCAACTGTTCTTGCAATTGCAAACATCACAGTGAACATTTGTTTTGGAATACCTAATGCTTTGTAGATAATTCCTGAGTAGAAATCGACGTTTGGATAGAGTTTTTTCTCAACGAAATACTCATCCTGTAAAGCAATTTCTTCCAGTTTCATTGCCAGTTCTAATTGCGGATCTTTAATTCCTAACTCATTAAGAACTTCGTGACAGGCTTTGCGAATAATTGTTGCTCTTGGATCGAAGTTTTTATAAACACGATGTCCAAAACCCATCAAACGGAAAGGGTCGTCTTTGTCTTTTGCTTTATCAACATATTTGTCAATATTTGCAACGCTACCAATTTGATCCAGCATGTTCAGAACTGCTTCATTGGCTCCACCATGTGCAGGTCCCCAGAGTGAAGCTATACCCGCTGAAACACATGCAAAAGGATTCGCTCCTGTTGATCCAACCAATCTGACTGTTGAGGTACTGGCATTTTGTTCATGATCCGCATGCAGAATAAAAAGCAAATCCAAAGCCTTTGCTGCAATTTGATTTGGTTCATAAGGTTCGGAAGGTACTGAATACATCATGTGTAATAACCTTTCGGTAAAACCTAAGTCATTGCGAGGATAAATAAAAGGTTGTCCTACAGAGTTTTTATAAACAGATGCTGCAATTGTCGGAATTTTTGCAATCAAACGAATGGCTGCCAGTCTTCTGTCTGCCGGATCAGACATATTCATCCAGTCATGATAGAACGCTGCAAACGAACCGACAACACCAACCATCATTGCCATTGGGTGAGCATCGTATTGGAAACCTTGCATCAGGTTCTTCATCTTCTCATGAACCATTGTGTGGTATCTGACTTCGTTATCAAAATCATGATACTGCTGTTTGGTTGGAAGCTCACCATGTAAAAGCAAATATGAAGTTTCGACAAAATTGGATTTTTCTGCCAATTGTTCTATCGGATATCCACGATATAAAAGAATTCCTTTTGCCCCGTCAATGTATGTAATCGCGCTCGTGCATGATGCAGTAGCAGCGTATCCGGAATCATAGGTAAAATATCCTGAATTTTTGTAGAGTGTATTAAGATCAAAGGTAGGAGGTCCCATCGATCCTTTGATAACTGGTAACTCGACTGTTTTGTCGTTACCCGGAAAATTTAATTTTACATGTTCTTTGCTCATGGATTTCCCCAGTTTATTATTTAAAACATACGTTTGATTGTTGCGAAAGAAGCAAATTGACAATCACAAATATAGGCTTTGCTTATTTTAACTCAAAATTAAATCCGTAGTAACAAAAAAACCCGATAAATCAATCAAGATTTATCGGGTTTGTAATTTCAACAAGATAATTTTAAATTATCTTTTACCGTATCTTTGACGGAATTTATCAACACGTCCACCGGTATCTGCCAATTTATGCTTACCAGTGTAGAAAGGATGAGATTTAGAAGAAATCTCAACTTTTACCAAAGGATACTCATTACCATCTTCCCATTTGATGGTTTCTTTTGTTTGAATAGTTGAGCGAGTCAAGAATTGAAAGTCCGAGGACAAATCTTGAAAAACTACTTCTCTATATTCTGGATGAATGCCTTGTTTCATAATTCTATTCCTACAATGTATCGCTGCACACATTATGCAACTGAAAAATCTGAACGGCGTATTCTAGTCTCATGCAAGTGTCTTGTAAACTTTTCTTAGTCTTTTTCAGATTGTTTTATTATTTTCTGACCATTGAAATCCAAATCCACATCAAAATGTTTCATTAGATTACCGATTTCAGAGATTTTAATGCTTCCTTCAATATCAATCAGAACCAATTCATCATCGTCATCCAGTGCAAATACAGATAAACTGTTGAACCCTTCATCATCAACCTGAGCGAGAATTTGAACTAAAGAGTCATCTTCAGCCACCGTTGCCAGCTTTTGATAGCCACCGGCTGATTTTTGGTCCGATAGTTTATTGATTTCGCTCCTGATGCTCTCAATATTCTGTTTTTGTTTAATCTCAAAAACAGTCACTCTTATTAATTTCAGCCCCGAAAGCAAAGATGAAACATCTTTTTCTTCCTCTGTTGCCGATGCCAAAAGTCGCAACATAGCTGCACTAAGGTTGATTTGCACACTCGGTTGAGCTCCAACTAATTGTGAAAATTTTTCACTGGTTGATTCTGCATAAACACTTGTGAGTGAAACCATTAGCAGAAAACTCAAAATGTATTTATATGTTTTATTCATAATTTTCATAGCCTTTTTCTCCTACAGTAGTACTGCAGCTTTTGAAATGGGTTTAATCAATGCCGGCCGAATTCCATTGTTATTAACAGAAGACAAAGATTTTAAAGAAACTCTGTTGATGTAATGCATTGCAATTTGTAAATCATCCTGAGCTTGTTCAATCTGTAATTCACGCTGATGAATGTTGTGTTGGCTTATTAACATTGTGAATGATGCAACAAATGCCAATGATATTCCCGCGATTGCAAATCTTGGTAATGACCAAAATCCGGGTTTGGATAATTCCAGTTTCTTATAAAGACTATTTTTCATGCTAGGCGGACATTTTAGCTCGCCGGCCTTTTTAAAATATTTCTCTAATTCTTTATCCTTACAATTGTCTCTCATTACTATTGCTCTCAATTTAAGCGGCTATTTGAGCCAACTTTTGTTTTAAAGTATTCCTGGCTCTATGCAAGTATACTTTTATTTGTGATACATTCAAATCCATTACATCTGCTAATTGTTGATAACTTAAATCACCAACCTCTCTTAAAACTAAAAGTGACTTATAAGGCTCATTTAGTTCATCAATCGCCCCTGAAATATGCTCAGATAATTCGATATTAAGCAGTTCTTCACAAGCTGATTTCGCCACATTATCACTTAAAAAGTTATTTTGCTGATAATTAAGTTCATGTTTTCGCTTTCTCAAAATATCCAGACATTGATTTCTGGCAACCTGAAACAACCAGGCTTTTGGTTGTTTGGTACCATTCTCTTTTGCTTGCCACAGTTTGATAAAACAATCTTGCACGACTTCTTCGGCCTCCAGGCTGTCTTGTAGCATCTGGTAGCATATCGCATAAAGTTTATTTTGATTTTTATTAACCTGCAGCCTGAACCAAATGCTCATCTATCAGCTATTTTCCTATTGTTTTTCACTAATAACGTATAATATAACGCTTTGTTACAAATAATTTAACAAATTCTATGACCAATTCTTCAACCAACACGGATATGGTTTTTTTACATAAACAATGGGATCAGCAACTGTTTGAACATAAGATAAATAATAGTTCGTTGTATATGATGCCCAAACCTCCAAGTGGCAGTCAGTTTCCATTTTTTGCAGAATATCTGTCAAAGAAAAAAGTTGATGTTGTGGTTTCGCTTTTGAGTTTTGAGGAGATGAACTCCTTTTCTCTGGTTGAGGAAGGAAGTGAGTGCGAGCGTCATGGTATAGAGTTTGTTAATTTTTCAATCAAAGATCACAGCACACCTCAATTTTTTGTTCCGTTCAATCAATTGATTGAGAATCTGGTTTATGATTTCAAATCCGGTAAAAATATTGCGATTCATTGTTTCGCTGGTATTGGCCGAACCGGTATTGTAGCTGCTTCCATGTTGATAAAGATGGGTTATCAGGTAGATATGGCTTTGATTGAGCTCAGTCAAGCTCGTGGTTTAAAAATGCCTGAAACCATTGAGCAAATTAGCTGGCTTCATCGCTATGCAGAGGATTTACAAAATCAATCACAAGGATTGTAAGAAATGAATCATTCAAAACTGATTGTTCAGTTGTTATGTTTGTGTGGAATTTTAGCACTTTTTTCCTGCGGAAAACCGCAAAGCAAAAAACAACCGCTTGACAATTTAACTCTTCTCTCTCAAGCTTTAGCAAAAGAAGATAATGAAACCATTCAACTTTATATTGATAAGGTTCGTCTAACGGAAAACTCTCAAAATCTCATTTCACTTTACACAAAACTCGAATCCTACAGTATTTTACAGCTTCACCGTCAGACTGATTATTTGCATCAGTTTTACCCACAAATGAAGTTTATTCATCAGTCCATGTTTAATGAAATGCTCAAGTGGGTTTTACTAAATATTATTTACAGAGACGAAATTGCTCCGCCGGTACGAATTTTCCAACGCGAGAAAATGTATTTGGCACCAAGTCATATTGATTTTGAGGTTTGTCTGGCGGATTCTGCAAAGTGCTCGGAATCAGCTCGCATACAACTCAAAGAAATTCTGACCAATGAAGAAATCACCGAGCAACTGAAGAAAATGGCGAAATCCGATCCATGTGTTAACATGGGAAATACTCTCGAAGATGAGTTTAAAGCCGATCGCTGCCTTAAAAGAACGCAAGGTCAGTTGGTTGTGAAATTATTAAAAAAACCGGAATTTACGATGGAGGAATGGCTACAGGCCTTAAAACAACAATGAAACAAATTTTACTTTCAGCTTTTCTAATATTGTTAATAAACAACACCACCCATTCTTGTGAAGATTCTGAAATTTATCCAGACAAAATGTTTCCCGAAGTACTAATCAATACCACTCAAGGTGATATTTTAATTGAATTGAATCGAACACGAGCTCCAATTACGGTCAATAATTTTTTGCAGTATGTAAAAAATGGTTCTTACATAAACACTATTTTTCACAGAGTGGAAAATAATTTTGTGATACAAGGAGGAGGTTACAATAAAGAAATTGAGGAAATTAAAACCTGTAAGAAAATTTTTAATGAATCCGGGAATGGTTTAAAAAACACTCGCGGAACAATTGCTATGGCTCGGTATGATGACCCTCATTCCGCAAGTTCACAGTTTTTTTTCAACCTTGTTGATTCTCCATCGTTAGATCCCAATCGTAAAAACTGGGGATATACAGTTTTTGGAGAAGTCATAGAGGGAATGGAAGTTCTGGATGCGATTTCAAACGTCAAAACCGGTTTTAGCGAACGGCTGAACTCTGCAAGTGTGCCTTTGGTACCAATAATTATTCAAAGTATTGAAGTGAAATAATCTGAGACTGGTTTTTTATTTCAGTTTTTCATTTCAGTTTTTCGTGCTAAAATTGAACAAAAAAGCAGAAAAGAGTTGTGGAAGAAATAGAGTTTAACAGATCCGGTGATACCTGCACCATCTTCGCCAAAGGTGAAATTGACCTTTCAAATTCAAATGAGCTGAGAAAAACCATTCTTGGGGCTTTAAAAACCGATCAAAAAGTTCGAGTGAATTTATCGGATGTGAATTATATTGATTCGTCCGGAATAGCCTCTTTAGTCGAGGGATTGCAGATGGCAAAAAGCCAAAAGAAATCTTTTGTGCTTATTCAGCCCAGCGAACAAGTAAAAGCCATAATGGAATTAGCAAGATTGGACAAAGTTTTCACGATTGAATAATGAAAGGAATAATCGAAAGCATCGGTGCATCAATGATTCTTGCAATAGAGCGAATTGGTTTCGCCAGCCGACTTTTTCTGGATAGTATTTACTGGTTAATTGTTGGTCGCAAATATAAACAGAAACTGAGATTGGCACAAGTTGCGGAGCAGGTTCGTGTGATTGGTTTTGATGCTTTACCAATTGTTATGGCGTTATCTTTTGTGGTTGGAGTCATGCTTTCAATCCAGTTGTTATATGCGTTTTCAGATTTTGGAGCAGAATCTCAGGTTCTTTTAGCAATTGCTAAATCGGTCACCAGAGAGTTTTCTCCTTTGATAATTGGGATTATTGTTGCCGGCCGTTCGGGTGCTGCATTAGCAGCCAAAATTGGTTCACAAGTTGTTTCGCAGGAGGTTGATGCTTTGCGGGTGATGGGCGTGGTTCCGGTCAGGTATTTGGTACTACCCCCGCTACTGGGGTTAATTATTTCCATGCCACTGTTAATATTAGTTGCGGATTTTATGGCAATTTTAGGTGGGGCGGTGTTTAGTGTGGATTCTCTGGATATGAGTTTGATGGCGTATTTAAAAGAGTCGTTTGACGTTTTGATTGTCGGAGATGTGACACAAGGATTGGTAAAAAGCGTTGTTTTCGGAATCATTATTGGTCTGGTTGGAGCAACAACAGGTTTCAACGTCACCGGAGGAGCCGAAGGTGTGGGGCGTGCAACAACAACAGCGGTTGTTGCATCGATTGCTGCCATCGTTGTTGCAGATATGATTTTCAGTTACTTCCTGACAAGGGCATAAGTATGAAAGATTATGTCATAAAAGTCGAAGAATTAGTCACTCACTACGGCCAGAGGAAAATATTAGACGGTGTCAACCTCAAAGTTGAGGAAGGTGAAATTCGTGTTATCATGGGTGGTTCCGGTTCCGGGAAAAGCACATTGCTTTGGCATATTCTCGGCTTGTATCAAGCAACTTCGGGGAAAATAAACGTTCTCGGACATGATTTGGATAAATTGAAATTTCATGAAAAACATGATTTGTTGCGGAATATTGGAGTTTCTTTTCAATCAGGAGCTTTATATTCTTCCATGACGGTTGGTGAAAATGTGGCTTTTCCGCTCACAGAATTTACTGATTTGGATGAAAACACCATTAGAATCATATCTCGGATGAAGTTGGAAGTGGTAAACCTTGGTGGTTTCCAAAAACTAATGCCTTCTCAACTTTCCGGGGGAATGATTAAAAGAGCCGCTTTGGCAAGAGCCATCGTTATGGATCCGAAGCTGTTATTTTTCGACGAACCTTCTGCTGGTCTTGATCCGGTTGTAGCATCTGAAATTGATGACTTAATTTTGAAACTTCGTGATGCAATGGGTATGACAATGGTTGTTGTCACCCATGAATTGGATTCTGCTTTCAAAATAGCGGACAAGATAACTGTTCTTGATAAAGGTAAAAACCTGCTTACAGGAACAGTTGAGGAAGTTAAAAACTCCAAAATCAAACGCGTACAGGATTTATTGGAACGTCGAGCCAGACACGAAACGGTTGACCCGGAAGAATATTTAAAACGATTAACACAGGAAAATTACACAATCTCATGAAAAGAGTTTACAACAACTATTTACTTGTAGGAATTTTCACCATACTCATTGGCGGGACTGCCATTTTATTATTGTTGAAAATGAGTGGCAGAAATGAAGCAACTGAAAGTTATTACAGTTATTTCAAAAATGTTACCGGGTTGAGTTATGGAAACCCTGTTTACTATGAAGGCTATCGTGTTGGCCAGGTTGAATCGATTACTCCTGAGTTTCAAAATGGTAATTTAAAATTCAAAACCCGATACTCTGTGATTCAAGGATGGAAAATTCCACAAGATAGTGTAACAAAAATTGAATCCAGCGGATTATTATCGGATATGTCTCTGGCTATTTATGCCGGAAAATCAAATCAATATTTTGCACCGGAAAGTGAAATCAAAGGAGAAGCTGCCGAAGATATTATGGCAACCGTTTCAAATCTGGCTAGTGATTTTGAAAGATTAAACGACGAAAAAATCACTCCTTTACTCGACCTGGTCTATGAAAGAACTGACAAACTAACCAAATCATTAGAAACCCAAATCCCCGAAGTTCTGGGCTCTATTGATAATCTGGTCAAAGACATCAACAAATTGGTAAATACTGCAGAAACATTACTTGATGAAGACAATGTTGAAAAAATTGATAGCATGATTGCCAATCTCAACCAACTCTCCGAAGAAGTCAAATCGTTAGGAAGCTGGCTGGAAACCAGTGTTGATAAAGTCAATCAGTTACTCGAATCCGGTGATAAAATGGTTAATAATAGTGACAATAAAGTGGCACAAATTCTGGATGTAGCACATAAAATGGTTCAGTCATTTGCGGTAAAAGCCGATACCATTTCCAACGAAATTGAAAGCGCCAGCATGAACCTGAATGAAGCCACGGAAATTATCAGACGCAATCCTTCTCAGTTGATTTTTGAAAAGAAATCTAAAATAGCGGATGAAGACTTATGAAAAAACTGAGCATCATCACCCTGATTTTTCTCCTTTCTGCTTGCTCATCTTCAGGCAAAAAGAGCATCGATAAACTATACTTTCGTTTTCCTGAAGCAACAAAAAATTCAATTGATAAAAAAATTGAAATCAAGCGACCTCAAGCAATGGGCATAATAGGCAATCGTCCGATGGTGGTTCTAACT